>NZ_JBFTLD010000028.1:0-41962 GCF_056396265.1 Allobosea sp. 05T422_2
CCACTACAGCCCGTTCTCGGGCCTGACGATCTCGGATTCCGCCCGTCTCGGCAAGGATCCGCGCTTCATCGTTTCGACCAAGGGCAACGAGGGCAACGCCCGCACGAACACGATCGAGTTTAATTTCCGCCGCAAGGAACTCGCGGATATCCGGGTCAGGCGCGCGATCGCGCATGCGCTCGACATCCCGTTCTTCATCGAGAATTTCCTCGGCGATTTCGCCAAGCTCGGCACAGGTCCGGTCCCCTCCGTCTCGACCGATTTCTATCCGGCCGATAACGGCCCGCAATATCCCTTCGACAAGGCACTCGCCACGAAGCTGCTCGACGAAGCCGGGTTCAAGGCCGGCGCCGGCGGGACGCGCTTCTCGGTGCGCCTGCTGCCGGCTCCATGGGGCGAGGACATCACGCTCTTTGCCACCTTCATCCAGCAGTCGCTCGCCAATGTCGGCATCAAGGTCGAGATCGTGCGCAACGATGGTGGCGGCTACCTGAAGCAGGTCTATGACGACCACGCCTTCGACCTGGCTACGGGCTGGCATCAGTACCGCAATGATCCTGCGGTCTCGACGACGGTGTGGTATCGCTCTGGGCAGCCCAAGGGTGCGCCATGGACCAATCAATGGGACTGGACCGATCCGACGATCGACAAGATCATCGACGACGCGGCGACCGAGGTGGATCCGACGAAGCGCAAGGCGCTCTATGGCGACTTCGTACGGCGCGCCAACACGGAGCTGCCGATCTGGACGCCGATCGAGCAGATCTTCCTGACGGTGATCAACGCCAAGGCCCGCAACCACTCCAACACGCCGCGCTGGGGCTCGAGTTCCTGGCACGATCTTTGGTTGGCGGAGTGACACGTCCACCAGCCTCCGCAGTCGAAACCGGCCAGTTCCCATGCGCGTATTAGCTCTTGCGGGGCGGCGTCTTGCCGCCTCGATCCCGACCCTGATCCTGATCCTGATCGGGGTGTTTCTGCTGCTGCAATTCGCGCCCGGCGATACGGTCGATGCGATGATGGCGCAAATGGGCGGTGGCGATGCCGCCACCGCCCGCCATCTGCGCGAGTTCTACGGGCTCGATCTCTCGGTCTGGGCCCAGCTCGGCAATTATCTCTGGCGACTGGTCAGGCTCGATCTTGGCTTCTCGGCGATCTACGGCAAGCCGGTCGTGACCGTGATTGCGGAGCGGCTGCCGGCGACGATCCTGCTGATGAGCGCCTCGCTGTCCTTTGCCTTTTTCTTCGGGCTGATCTTCGGTGTGATCGCGGCGCGCGGCGTCAACAGATGGCCCGATACCCTGATCTCGACACTGGGGCTGATCTTCTACGCCATGCCGACCTTCTGGTTCGGGCTGATGGCGATCGTCGTGTTCTCGATCTACCTGCAATGGCTGCCAGCCGGTGGTTTCGAGGATATCACAGTCAGCCTTACGGGGTTGGCCCGGACGCTCGACATCGCCAAGCACCTCATCCTGCCGACCCTGACGCTCGGCCTGTTCTACATGGCGATCTATCTGCGCATCATGCGCGGCTCGATGCTCGAGGTGCTCAACCTCGATTTCGTCCGCACGGCGCGGGCCAAGGGCATGGATGAGACGCGGGTGGTGGTGCGGCACGTCCTACGTAATGCGCTGCTGCCGATGGTGACGCTGATCGGCCTGCAAGCTGGCACGATGCTCGGCGGTTCTGTGGTGGTCGAGAGCGTGTTCTCGCTGCCGGGGCTGGGGCGGCTGGCCTATGAATCGGTCGTGCAGCGCGATCTCAACACCTTGCTCGGCATCATCTTCGTCTCGGCGCTGCTGGTGATCGCGGTCAATTTCATCGTCGACCTGCTCTATGCCCGGCTCGATCCGCGCATCACGGCGGGAGCCTGAGCCATGGAGTTCGCAAGGCTCTATTTCCGCAGTCCCTCGGCCGTCATCGGCCTGCTGCTGCTCATCCTCGTTCTGGCCATGGCGGGGACGGCCGACTGGCTCTATCCGCGCGATCCGCTGGCGCTTGCCGGGCGGCCGCTGATCTGGCCTTTCAGCAACCCGCGCTTCCTGCTCGGGACCGACAATTCCGGCCGCGACATCGCCGCGCAGATCTTCCATGGCGCACGCATTTCGCTGCTGATCGGTCTGGTCGCGACCTTTATCTCGGTCATGATCGGCATCACGATCGGCGCCTTCGCCGGCTATTACGGCAGCTGGGTCGACACCGTACTGATGCGCGTGACCGAGGCCTTCCAGACATTGCCGAACTTCCTGTTGCTGCTCGTGCTCGTCGCGGTGTTCGGCTCGACCATCACCACGGTGACGGTCGCCATCGGCATCGTCTCATGGCCGGCTTCGGCGCGACTGACGCGCGCCGAGTTCCTTTCGCTGCGCAACCGCGAGTTCGTGCAGGCGGGACGCACACTGGGACTGAAGGACATCAAGCTAATCTTTGGCGAGATCCTGCCGAACGCATTACCGCCGGTGATCGTCTATGCCAGCGTCGTGATGGCGGTCGCGATCCTGCTCGAGAGCGCGCTCGCCTTCCTGAAGCTCTCCGATCCGAACGTTGCCTCCTGGGGCAACCTGATCGGCGCAGGGCGCGATGTGCTGCGCGTGCAGTGGTATGTCTCGGCCATTCCCGGCATTGCCATTCTCGTCACCGTGCTCGCCGTCTCGCTGGTCGGGCAGGGGCTCAATGACGCTCTCAATCCGAGGCTGAAGAGCCGATGACCCCGATTCTTGTTCTCGACGATGTCAGCGTGAAGCTGCCGGCCGGCGCCGACCGGTCGCACGCCATGGCGAATGTGTCGCTCTCCCTGGCGGCCAATGAGATCCTCTGCGTCGTCGGCGAATCCGGCTCCGGCAAGTCGATGACGGCCAATGCCATCATGCGGCTGCTGCCGGGCGGGGTCGCGATCGACGGCGGGCGCATCCTCTTCGAGGGCCGCAACCTTGCCGATGTGAACGAGGCCGAGATGCGCAAGGTGCGCGGCGCCGGGATCGCGATGATTTTCCAGGAGCCGATGACCGCGCTGAATCCCTTGCGCAGCATTGGCGACCAGATCGGCGAGATGTTCGAGATCCATACGGATCTGCCGGCTGGCGAGATCAGGACGCGGGTCCTCGCCCTGCTCGATGAAGTGCGGATTCCCGATCCGGCTTCGGCGCTCAAGGCTTATCCGCATGAACTCTCGGGCGGTCAGCGCCAGCGCGCCATGATCGCTATGGCGCTCGCACTCGATCCCAGGGTGCTGATCGCCGATGAGCCGACGACTGCGCTCGACGTCACCACCCAGGCGCAGATCCTCGAACTCATTCGCGACCTGCAGCGGCGCAAGGGCACGGCCGTTCTGTTCATCACACATGATTTCGGTGTCGTTGCCGAAATCGCCGACCGCGTCGCGGTGATGAGCCAGGGCCGCGTCGTCGAAGAGGGCACGGCCAGTGCGGTGCTGGACAATCCCCGGCACGCGTACACGAAGCAGCTGATTGCCGCGGTGCCGCCACTGAAGGCTCCGCCTCCGCGTCCGCTGTCGAGCGATCCGATCCTGACCATAGAGCACGTCTCGAAGACGTATCGCACCGGTGGCTTCTTCGGTCGCGGTCAGCGCATCACCCACGCGGTCAAGGATGTTTCGCTGGTGCTGCCGAAGGGCGGCACGCTCGKCATCGTTGGCGAGTCCGGTTCCGGCAAGTCGACATTGGCGCGCTGCCTCGTGCGCCTGATCGATCCCGAGAGCGGCGAGATCCGCCTGAACGGCCGCGACCTCGCCTGTCTGACCCGCGAGCAGATGCGGGCGGAGACGCGCCATATCCAGATGGTGTTCCAGGATCCATTCGCCTCGCTCAACCCGCGCCGCAAGGCGGGGGAAGCGGTCGCGCAAGGCCTCGTCGTTCACGGCATGCCGCGTGCGCAGGCATTGGCGCGCGCCAAGGAACTCTTTGGGCTGGTCGGTCTCGATCCCGCCGCGACCGAACGCTACCCGCATGAGTTCTCGGGCGGCCAGCGCCAGCGGATCGGACTTGCCCGCGCATTGGCTCTGGAGCCGGATGTGCTGGTGGCGGACGAGCCTGTCTCCGCGCTCGACGTATCGGTCCAGGCGCAGGTGCTGAAGCTGTTGGCGGAACTGCGCCAGCGTCTTGGCCTGTCGATCGTCTTCATCACCCATGATCTGCGCGTGGCGGCTCAGGTCTGCGATCTTGTCGCTGTCATGAAGAGCGGGGAGGTGGTGGAGGCCGGGCCGATCGGCGCTGTCTTCGGCAATCCGCAACACCCCTATACCCAAGCGCTGCTCGCCTCGATTCCCGGACGCGAGTTCGGGCTGGAGCGGGTGGCCGAGCGGCAGGAGGGCTGACCCCTCAGACACGCGTCGTAACCCTTCGCCCGGCGGCGCAGGGGCGAGCATTTTCCGGCTTGAACAGCGTTAACTGGTTCTATATTGGTATCGTACCAGAGGGTGTTGATCGCGCTGAGCGCGCGAAGCGGGAGCACGCGGAACAGTGGAAGGCGAAGGGTCTCTTTCAGGGTCCGCAGAACGTCCCGCTGTCTCTGCTGTTCCGAAGGAATCGGCCGGCTGGCGCATCCTGTCGCAGGTCAGCGTCAAGGGCAGTGCGCCCTTCAACGAGGACATGGCGGGATCTTCCGGCTCGCATGCATGGATCATCGACGGGTCCGCCTTCTTCTCAGGCGCTTCCAGAACGGAGCAGCAATCGGAAGGGGCGTGGCTCGCGCAGCGGGTCGATGAGATCCTGCGTTCCACGGCGCGCGATGAAGCCCCGCTTTCCGAGATCGCGGCAACTCTCGAGGTGGCTGCCGCTCGGGATTACGCCGTGCTGGGTGACGGTCAGCCTGAGCGTATCGGAGGAGAGGGGCCTTCGGCCGTCCTCGGCCTCGTGCGCCTTTCAGCCATGGGGGAATCCTGTCGTATCGAGGGGGTGGTGATCGGCGACGTGTCGATCATTATTCTCGATGGCGAACATATGGAGCGCTGGACGGACGCTTCGGCGGGCCCGTTCGAGGCCCGGACAATCGCAGCGGCCGGAACCGGCCTGCGGCGTGACGGCGAGCCGATTTCGGCGCCTGCTCTGGCGCAGATTCACGAGAATCGCCGTTTCCTGAACCAGCCGGATGGCTATTGGGCTGTTCATCCCGGGCTTCCGTGGCAAGCGGGCTTGCGTTCCTTCTCCGCGACCGTGTCCCCGACGGCGACGGTCCTGCTCGCTTCCGACGGGTTCATGCGCCTTGTCGATGTCTTGAAACGCTACGACGAGGCTGGTCTCATGCACGCTGTGGTGCGCGACGGTGCGACTGCACTCGTTGCCGAACTGCGCCGGCTCGAGAACGGAGATCCTCGCACGGAACGGTTCAACCGCGTCAAGATCCACGATGACGCGACCGCGCTCGTCGTGACGCCGAACTTGCCGGCCGTCGAATTCATCCAACAATAACAAACGTTACGTTCAACGAGGGAGAGCAAACATGTTGGCCGGGATTCTGACCAGATCCATCTTGAGACGCGCGCTTGGCAAGCTCGCCCTGACGGCTTTCGCCGCCGCGACAGTCCTTGCGGCTCCGGTGCAGGCGGAAGATCTCACCCTCTGGAGCTGGCGCCAGGAAGATAAGGCAGCCTACGCCAAATTCATCGAGGCGTTCCGCAAGAAACATCCGGACATCAATGTGAAGTTCGAGGCTTTCGAGGCCGCGAACTATCCCACAGTCCTGTCGACCGCACTTGCTGGCGGCACCGGGCCGGACATCGTGCAGGTGCGCGCCTACGGCACGCTTGGCGTCGGCAAGCCGGACTATCTCGTGCCGCTMGACAAGACGATGGTGCCGGAATTCGACAATTTCCCCGCGTCGGCGGTGGCGGCAGAGACCATGCGGTCCGATGGCAAGCTCTATGCGGTGCCCTTCGCCTCGCAGACGATGCTGATCATCTACAACAAGGATCTGTTCGAGAAGGCCGGCGTCACGCCGCCTGCGACATGGGACGAGCTCGTCGCCGTTTCGAAGACGCTGAAGGAGAAGGGCATCACCCCCTTCGGTAACGGCACCGCCACCTCCTGGCAGAACGAGACCATCGTCGGCGCCTTGCTCTCCTCCCAGATCGGCAAGCAGTTCGAGCAGGACGTGCTCGCCGGCAAGGCCGACTTCACCGATCCGCGCTTCGTTGGCGCTCTCGCCAAGCTGAACGAGCTGAAGGAGTACTTCGCCCCGAATTTCTCGGGCGTGGATTATGCCGCGTCGCAGCAGTTCTTCGCGGCCGGGCGCGCAGCCATGTTTGCCGGTGGCTCCTTCGAGCTCGCCAACTTCCTGCGCCAGAACCCGAAGCTGAAACTGGGGATGTTCGCCTCGCCGGTTGCCAAGGCCGGGGATGAGCGGCTTGTCGCGCTCTATTACGATGGCGGCTACGCGATCAACGCCGCGTCGAAGAAGAAGGACGCAGCGCTCAAGTTCCTGCGCTTCCTCGGTACGCCTGAGTTCGGCACGGCCTTCTCGAACGATCTGCAGAACATCTCGCCAATCAAGGGCGTGAAGTTCGAGAATCCGTTGTTGAAGGAGGTCGCGGCGCTCAACGAGCGGGCCATGTCCTACATCATGCTGGTCAATTTCCGCTATCAGGAGCCGACGGGCTCGGTGCTGCTGCAGTCCGGCGTGCAGAAGATGCTGGCGGGCAAGGCGACTCCGGCCGAGGTCGGTGCCGAGGTCACAAAGGGCATCGGGACCTATTACGCACCCTTTAAGAAGTAAGCTCCGGGGCTGAAGCTCCCATGATGCGCATGGCCGGCAGAACCCGACCATGCGCTTGGACAGGCGCGCGCCGGGCTCTCCCCCTGAGTGCTGCTTCAACAGGCCAGGTCTCATGAAGACGGATTACCGACGCCGCGAAAGGCGCAAGCGCGCGGCCTGGATCGCATTTCTCATCGTGCCGCCGATGGCGATGATGCTGACCTTCGTCGTCTGGCCGCTGCTGGTGGCGCTCAGCTCTGCCTTCTATCGCTGGGAGGGGATGGCCCAGGGAGAATTCGTCGGCCTGCAGAATTTCAGCGATGTCCTGTTCGGTGATCATTTCGCGGCGCTGACCTGGCGCGCCTTCCGGCACAATCTCTTCGTCTTCTTCGCGCTTTTCGTGGTGCAGAACACCGCCGGATTTCTGCTTGCCTGGTTCATCTATCGGGAGCCGTTCGGCTTTCGCTTTCACCGGATCGCGATTTTCATGCCGGTGATCCTGTCCACCGTCCTGGTCGGGTTCCTGTGGAAGCTCTTCCTCGACCCCAATTTCGGCCTCATCAATCAGCTTCTCGACATGATCGGCCTCGGCGCGCTGCGCCAGCCCTGGCTCGGTCAGGAGACGACGGCGCTGCCCGCGCTGGTCATGGCCAATGCCTGGCACTGGGTCGGGTTTCCCGCCCTGGTCTATCTGGCCGGAATGCAGCGCATCCCCCGCGAAATCCTGGAAGCGGCCAAGCTCGACGGCTGCAGCAGCTGGCAGATGCTGACCCGTGTCGTCTGGCCACTGGTGGCGCCCTCCACGACCATCACATTGACGCTGCTCTTCATCGGCGCCTTCAACTGGTTCGAGCTGCCCTACATCATGGCGGGGCTGGACGGCTCGCCCTACGGGTCGACGGACGTGCTGGGGCTCTATTTCTACCGCACTGCCTTCGGCAACCAGAGCGGAGGCCTTCAGGATTTCGGGCACGGCAATGCGCTTGCCGTCTTGATGTTCATGTTCATCGCGGTCGTCGCCACGCTCATTACGCAGTATCTGCGCCGCCGGGAGATCGCGCTGTGACGGCAAAGGCCCAAAGCCCGGACCCATTGTTTCCGCGCAGCAGCCCCGGCAGTCTGATCGCCGCCGCGCTGCTCGTCGGCAACTCCGTTCTGATGCTCTACCCGATCGTCATCATGGTCTTCTCGGCCTTCAAGACGACCGGGGAGATCTTCGACGCACCGTTTTCCGTTCCTGATTTCACCTATGTCGCGAACTTCACCCGGATCTGGGGCGAGACAAGCCTGCCGGGCTACTTCATCAACTCGGTGATCATCACCGGCTCGTCCATCGCACTTATCCTGCTGCTCGGCACGATGGGGGCCTATGCGCTCGCGCGTTACGAGTTCCCGGGCAATTCGGCCATCTTCATGTTCTTCCTGGCCGGCCTGATGCTGCCCTTGAAACTCGCGGTGATCCCACTCTTTCTCCAGATGCGCGATTTCGGCCTGCTCGACACCCGTTTCGGCCTCATCCTGATCTATACGGCGATGGGCCTGCCCTCGACGATCTTCATCATGACCGGGTTCTTGCGGACGTTGCCGACGGAACTCGAGGAGGCCGCGCGCATCGACGGGGCGTCCGAGCCCCGGATCATGCTGTCCATCATGCTGCCGCTATCCGTGCCACCGATGGTCATTTCCGCGATTCAGAATGCCGTGCCGACCTGGAATGATTTCTTCTTCCCGCTCGTCTTCATCCAGACCGATGTGCGCAAGACCCTGCCTCAGGGCCTTTCGGTGTTCATGGGCGAATATACCACCGACTGGGGCATGCTCTTTGCCGGCCTCACCATCGCAGCCCTGCCACTGACCATCATCTACATCGTGATGTCGCGCCAGTTCATCCGGGGCATGACCGCAGGGGCGGTAAAGTGACACTTCTAGACAATCAGAACCTGATACCGTCCGGCAGCCTCGCCGTGTCCTGCCAGGCGCGGGCGGACAACCCGTTGCATGGGCCGGTGTTCATGGCGGCGATGGCCCAGGCGGCGGAGCATGGCGGGGCGCTCGCCCTGCGTGCCAATGGGCCTGCCGATATCGCTGCGATCCGCGCGGTCAGCACGCTGCCGATCATCGGCATCCTCAAACGCTGGGACGATCACTTTCCGGTCTATATCACGCCCGATTTCGCCGCGGCTGCGCTGATTGCTGCCGCGGGCGCCGACATCATTGCGCTCGATGCAACCGCCAGGCCCCGCGATGGCGAACCACTCGGGGTTCTGATCGCGCGCATCCGCGGTGAACTGGGCAAGCCCGTCTTCGCGGATTGCGCGACGTTCGAGGACGGTGTCCGTGCGGCCAGGCTTGGCGCCGACTACATTGCCACGACCTTGTCCGGCTACACCGATGAGACCGCTGCGTTGAAGGCGGCGGGGCCGGATATCGCGCTGATCGCTGCCCTCGCTGGCGCCATATCGACGCCGATCGTGGCGGAGGGGCGTTTCGAGCGGCCGGAGCAGCTTGATGCGGCCTTCGCAGCCGGTGCGCACGCCGTGGTCGTTGGCACGGCCATCACCAATCCCCGCGAGATCACCCGCCGTTTCGTCGCGCATGCCCGGGCTTGAGCACCCGCTGGGCCTGGGCATCGAGACGGGCGGGACGGCGTCGCGCTGGTGTCTCGTCTCCGCAGCTGGCGAGGTCATGGCACGAGGCGACGTGGCACCGATGACGGGCCATGTCTTCAGCGAGGCGGACCATGAGCGCGTGCGAGGCATCTTTGCGGGGCTCGCGTCGGAACTCGCAGGCCATAGCCGGCCCAGCGCCATCGTGGCCGGCGTCACGGGCATTGGATCGGCTTCGCCGACGACGGCCCTCTTTGCACGGATGCTCGCGGGTGCCTTCCAATGCGCCGAGACATCCGTGCTCGTCGTGGACGACATGTGGCTCGGTTATCGCGCCCGCTTTGCGCCCGGCGAGGGCATCGTCGTCTATGCCGGTACCGGCTCCATCGGCTACCACCTCGCGGCAGGCGGCGAGATCATCCGAGCCGGCGGCTATGGCGTGCTGGTCGACGATGGCGGGGCGGCGACCTGGATCGCGACCGAGGCGTTGCGGTTCGTCCTGCGGCGAGAAGATGAAGCGCCGGGTTCCGGCTGGAGCACAGTGATTGGCCGGGCGCTCTCCGCAGCTGTTGGCGGCAGCTCCTGGGATGCGGCCCGCGTCTATATCTATGGCGGCGACCGCGGCAGCCTGGGGCTTTTGGCCCGTGCCGTAAGCGCTGCCGATGAGGCCGGGGATCCCGAAGCGAGACGGATTTTTGTGGGGGCAGGACGGGAACTCGCCCGCCTCGCTCTGGCACTGCGTGGGCGTGTCGGCCTCAAGCCGGTGGCCCTGGCCGGCCGTGCGATCACGCTCTCGCCAGCCATTGCCGAAAGCTTCGCAGCCTCCGTCGCGCCACCCGTGCTTTTGGCCGATGCCAGCCCCGATGTGCCGGCAGTCGCGGCGCGACTGGCCGTCGGGTTGGCTGCGAATCCAGGTGAGGGAGAGCCGGGCACAGGGCGTTGAAACCGCGCTATGTGCCCGGTCATCGACAAGAGCCCGGTCGGATCCTCAGCGGGGACGAACCGGCGCAGAAGACGCTTCGAGTTGCTCGAAGACGAAGGCCGCAAGGTAGCCATAGATCGCGTGGCCAATCAGGCTCATGAGGGAGAGGCGCGGCACGTCGGTGAGAAGGAAGGCCTGACCGGCCAGGGGCGCGAAGAAGCCGAGCGCGATGAAGTAGGTGATCACCCCCCAGATCCAACCATCGGCGGGCATGCCGAAACTCTTCACGAAACGCGTCAGCGCGTAATAGCCGAGCGGGTAGAACAGGAAGCCTGTGAGGAAATGCAGCAGCTTCGCGACCGGCGTCGAAAGCGTCAGGCCGAGCTGGTGGGAAAACAGCGACTTCACCAACTCGGGCGGCTCCAGGGGGAATTCCGCGAACCACGCGGTCGGGACGGCCGAGAACAGTTCCCAGAAGCCAAGCCCGGCAAAGCCGCCAAGGGCCAGGTTCGCGATGGTGCGTGCTGATAGAAGGGCTGTGGTCCAGGGCAGGGTGGTGGTGATCATGGCTGTTATTCCTGTGGTGGCGTTTAGTGGGCGAGCGCGAGCGGGGTCGCCGCGACGGCCAACGCGGCGGTGTGTGCGGCCGGCCGGTTGCGCAGCAACGCCAGCCGGCGCGCGGCGAAGAGGTTGGAGCCGCCGCGTTTCGTGATGCGTTCGCTAAGAAGCGGGGCCGCGCGCTCATGGTTGCCCGAGCGGATCAGGCTTTCGATATAGGCCTGCTCGAAGAGGTCGCGTTGAGCGTGGCTGCCACCGATCGCGACCAGTCCGTCGCGCGCGGCGCCCAGCAGCCTCGCCGCCTCGCTGTAGTCGCCTTCATGGAAGGCGAGCAGGCCGAAGGCCGCGAGCGCACCATGATGGGCCGCCTGCCTGCGCTCGCTGCTGCGATGCGCCCGGCTATCCCCAACGAGCGTGCGGGCGATCGCCTCCGCKCCGCTTGAATGCCCGGCGCCGAGCAATGAGAGAGCATAGTGCAGGTCGGCAAAGACCAGGCGGCCATCATCGATCCGGCCCTCGGCGAGTGCGGCCAGTTCCTCCCAGCGCGTCCCGACATCGACGCCGGCATATTCGAGCCGGGCAAGCAGCGAGGCGCCATTGGCTATGTCGCGATAATCGTCGGTGGGCTCGCCCCGGATATCGTTGTCATAAAGGCACAGCACCTCCGCGGTCTCTCCGCGCTCGAGCCGGAACAGGGCGAGGTGCCAGACGATGTGGAAGCGCAGGTTATTGGCATGGGACCAGTTCCGGGCATTCCCGAGCCAGATGATCCCCTCGTCGGCGCGGCCGGTCATTTCCAGCACATGCGCGACGGCGTGGCGGCCCCAGGCATCGCGCGGCGCCAGGGCGACGGCGCGGCGGCCCGCTCGCTCGGCCTCGGCATAGAAACCCTGTTCTTCGAGCGCGAAAGCATGGCAGCCATGGACATATCCGGCGAGCGGATGGCTTTCGCCGAAAGCTGGCGCGGTACGGCGCAGACAGGCCAGCATCTCGRCCTGATCACCGAGCATGAAGCGCAGGCCGTGAGAGAGTTTTAGCGCCAGCACGTCGAGGGGGTGGGCCTCCAGAATCGCTTCCAGGCGCCCGGTGGCCAGTCGCGGTGCATCGGCCAGCCAGAACGCCAATGCCTCGACCAGCATGCGCTCACGCTGTGTGACGGGACGCAACGCGATGGCCGCCTTGGCCTTGACGAGGCAGTCGCGCGCCGCTCCGAGCAATTCTGACCTGGCAAGCGAAAGCAGCATCAGGCCTTTGGCCGCATGAGCCAGTGCGAAATCCGGATCCGCTGCCAGCACGCGGGCGAGATGCTCCGGCGTTGCGGCAGCATGGGCCAGCACGGCTTCGAGCGTGTCGTTCCAGGCGAGGCGTGCAGCGTCGTTCGCGACAGTGAGGCGCTCGCCTGAGAGATCGTGATACATGAGGCTGCTCCGTTCGAGCCCTTGAAGGGGCGTCTCTCGGGGAGTTCGCTGGCGGCCGATCAAGCGGCGATCAACTCGCTTCACGGACCCGTGTTGGCAGGCTGTGCTTGGGCGCTTCCGTCTCATCCGTGCGTTGCGGTTCAGCCTTCGCTGGCGCGGCATGACCAGCCCAGGGTGCGCTCTTGAACCAGCCGACCACGACCGCGACGCCGAGGATCGCTGCAAAGCCGACGAGATTGAGCAGCGCCATGCTCAACTGGGTCCGGCCCAGCATATCGGCCGCGGTGGTGGCGAGCCTTGCCAGCACGACGCTGGCAAGAAAGGCGGCGAGCGATTGCCGTCCGATCAAGATGAGCAAGTGGCCAACGCCCTGATCCAGATTCCGGCGCCAGGGCTCGACCAGGCTGAGCACGAGATAGGCCAATGCCAGGAAATGCAGCACGCGCAGGATGTGCAGATTGCTCTTCTCGCTGGCGGGCAGGATCAGGTCGCGCAGCGCCTGCGCCGCCGGCCAGTGCTCCAGGAAACCCCAGAAGGAGAACGGGACGGAAAGGAGCAGGAAGACGCCGGCAGCAAGCATCAGCCTGTGCTCGCCAAGCCGCGGTACCGGCAACCATTTCATACCGATGAAGAACCCGATGAAGAAGATGAGCTGCCAGGCGAATGGGTTCAGGAACCAGCCGGCGCCGTTCCAGGGATTTCCGGGGAGATTGAGGTCGACAGCCCAGGCAAGCCCATAGAGCAGCGCCACCATCAGGAAGGGCAACGCAGCATTGATCCGGTGCAGCGCGATGGCCACCGGAACCAGGGCCAGGATCACCAGATACATCGGCAGGATATCGAGATAATCCGGCTGCCAGGTCAGCGTCGCGAGGCCGAGCAGTGCGGTGTCCGGGGAGCTCAGGAGCGGCGCGAACTGGGACGCGAGCACGCCAAGGCCGAAACTCTGATCGAGCAGCGCGGCGAGCGCGATCAGCGCCAGAACGAGTCCGAGTTGCGCCCRATAGACCTGCCAGATGCGCAGCATGATGCGCGCGGTTCCAAGCCACAGGCCGCGGCGAACAAAGACGCTGCCGAAGGCGAGTGCGCTGGCAATGCCGGAACAAAAGACGAAGAGTTCGGCGCCTGACGAGAAGCCGAAGCGAGCAGGGATGAAGGCGTTCCAGCTGTTCTGCGGCCAATGCGCGACGAAGATGATCAGCATCGTCAGGCCACGGAAGAAGTCGAGCCGTTCATCGCGCGGGCGCTTGCCTGCCTTCTGTTGAAGCGTGCGCATCAGAAGGCTCCTTCGTAGCTGCCTGCATCGATCCTGCAGGCGAGCACCGTGAAACCACTGCGTTGGAATGCGGCGCGTGCCTCGCGCCTGAGGCTGTCCGGGTTTGAGATCGTGCTACCGTGGCCGCCCATCGCACCGGCAATCGCCGCGAAACCGGTGCCGCCAAAATCGACTGCGGCGCGGGCCAGGCCAAGCTGGCGCTGCTTCAGTGCGATCAGGCCAAGGCTCTCATCGACAAATACGACRAGGACAACCGGCAGCGCCAGATCGCGCAGGGTCGCGAGCTCGCCCAGGACCATTTMGAGGCCGGCATCGCCGACGAAGCAGAGTGTGGGCTGCCCCGTGCCGAGCGCCGCGCCAGTCGCCAGTGGGAGTGCGCAACCCATCGTGCAGAGCCCKGTCGACTGCAGCAGGCGGCGCGGCCCGTCGCTCCTCCACATCTGGCTGAGCAGAATCCGGTGCGCTCCGGAATCGGCCGTGACGATGGTTTTCGCCGGCGCGACCTCGCGCAGGATGTCGATGACGGCATGGGGACCCCAGTCCGATGGCGGAGCGAAGGCCTCGCTGAGCGCTGCGCGAATGGCGGCGGGGCGCCCGTCCGGCCAGGTGCCGTCCAGCATTGCTTCTTCGCCGAGCCGCGACAGGATGGTGCCGACATGACCTTCGAGAAGCAGCGTCGCGCTATGCATGCCGTGGTGGACATCCTCGGCGACGATGTCGATTACGCGTTTGCCCGTCAGCCAGGGATTGCGCCAGCCCTGGCGCATCTCGATCGGGTCGTAGCCGGCGAGCACGACGAGGTCGGCCTCGTCCAGCAGCGGCCGTACCAGCGCATCGGCCCTCGGCGACAATCCGACACCGCCGATCACGCGCGGATCGCTTTCCGGCACCAGGCCCTTGGCCTTGTAGGTGGTGAGCAGCGGGGCACCGGTCCGGGTGAGGAATAGGTCGAGTGCGGCGGCGGAGCCCTCATTCACCAGGTCGAGCCCGGCAATGACCAGCGGCCGCTTCGCAGTCGCGATCATCTCGCGTGCGAAACTGAGATCGGTGGGGGCGCTGTTGTCGGGAGGCTTCACGATCTGGACCGCGCGCTGGACAGTCTTCGCCTCGGCGACCGCGATCGGCAGATCGATATGGACCGGGCCGGGCCGGCCACTCCCGGCAATGGCGAGAGCCTTCTGCACCACCAGATCCTCGGTGCCCTGCGCGGCGCGAAAACTTGCCTTCACCAGCGGCCGCAGCACGGCCTGATGGTCGAAGATCTGATGCGTGTAGCTTTCAGCCAGGGCCTGATCGACGCAGCCGGTGATGAAGATCAGAGGGACGCGATCCTGCCGGGCATTGGCCACGACATTGACCGCATTGGCGACGCCGGGCCCGAGTGTCGCGACCAGAACCGGCAAGGCGCCTGTCGCATGCCACAGCCCTTCGGCCATGAAACCCGCCGCATTCTCGTGCTTGGCGAGGAGGAAGCGGATGCCGGCACGTTCAAGCGCATCGACCAGCGCCAGGACCTCGCCGCCGGGAATGCCAAAGGCATGTGTCGCGCCCGCGGCAGCCAGCTGCTGCGCCATCAGATCGGCGCCTCGGACGCATGCTGCTTCTGCCGCTTTCGGCGTCATCTCGGTTAGGCTTGTATCCTGGCGCATGGTGTCTCCCTCGGTATCGGCAGGAGAGATCGCGCGAGGCGAGCTRCTGGTTACGGCCTCACGGAAAAGTGAGCCTGGCGCCCGCCGCGGCTGTCGGCATCTTGGGAGGCATCGCAAGTTGCCAGGCCCGCTCGACCCAGGCCGGGTCGGCCATATGACCGCCGCCATGGAGGCACAGTTCCAGCCGCGCAGGCCCGGGACAGTCTGTTGCCAGCCGACACGTCAGGGCCTCCGGCTGCGGCGCCTTCCGGACCTCATCCGCCCAGGATGAGGTGCAGCCGGGTGCCAGGACGGCGAGGCTCCTGAAGAGATCACCCTGCCTGTACCCGGACCGGAGTGGGCGCCCCGCCATCGGCACGGTTGTGTCGCTCGTGCCATGGACATGGATCAGATTGGGCCGGGGGGCGACGCAGTCCTGCGGAAATGGCTCCCAGAACGCACCGGCGATTGGCGCAAAGGCGGCAAAGCGCGATGGCATTCGGCAGGCCAGATTCCAGACCATKGACGCGCCTTGCGAGAAACCGCTGGCCAGAATCCTGCGGGGATCGACGGGGAAGCGTTGCGCGACGTCGTCGAGAACATGGCCGATGAAGGCGAATTCGTCGCGATGGTGTCCGGGAGAACCGGGATAGGACCAGGTCCGCCCCATCCCGTCAGGGGCGATCAGCGCAACGCCGAGGCGTTGCGCAACCGCGACGAGACCCTGATCGGCCATGATCTCCTCGGCCGAGCCTTGCCAGCCGTGAAAGTACATGATCGCGCCGCGCAGATGCCCGATCGCGGCCTGCGCAGGCAGCAGGATGCGATAGAATCCGCCCTCGACCGGGCAGCCTCCCTCGGCCGGGCAAGGCGTGAGGCGCGCTTCCGTCCTGGCGTGTTCCTGTGCGATGGCGGCGGATGTCAGCGTCGTGGTCAGCGCCATTGCGAGCGCTATGATCGCCAGGCCGAAGCGCGCTGCTGTCGCCATGTTCGTCGCTTTCCCGCGAAAGGCCCGGAAGGCCGCGCTCTGCGCGTATGCGAGCGTATCGGGGCGGGGCGAGGTCAGCATCTGCCAGTCACGGGCTTGTGAGCCCTGCATCAGCATGCGACGGATTGGACACCCGCCTGCACGGCCCCGGAGAATCGCCGCTTCCCGTGTCTCTCGCCGATCTCGAAACGCAGCTGCGTCCCGTCTTTCTCTCCGCACTTGCCGGCGATGCGTCGGCCTATCGCACGTTCCTCGAGGCGATCAGCGTGCGCCTGCGCGGCTATTTGCGTCACCATCTGGCGCGAGCGGGGCGCAGCGAGCCGAGCGAGACGGAGGATGTCTTGCAGGAGACCTTGCTCGCCCTGCATCTCTCCCGGCACAGCTATGATCCGGCGAGCCCCGTAACCGCCTGGGCCCATGCGATCGCGCGCTATAAACTCGTTGATCATTTGCGCCGCTCCGGGCGGCACGCGTCCAACCTGCCGATCGATGACGAGGCCTATCAATTGGCGGCGCCAGACACGCCTGCCTCCGATKCCCGGTTGGACTTGACGCGAGCCCTGCAATCCTTGCCTGAACGGACGCGAACGCTGATCGACCAGGTCAAGGTCCAGGGCTGTTCGGTCGCTGAAGCCGCAAGCGCTGCCGGCATGACCGAGACGGCAGCGAAGGTCGCAATCCATCGCGGCCTGCGGGCCATGGCGCGCCTCCTGACCATGCGCAGGGCACCGTGACCGCGATGCGCGTGCTGCGGCAGCGTGAGCGCACCCGACGCTGTAACCTTTCGCCTGTTTGCTGCGAAATCCCGTCCATCACAGTACAATGACCGATCCGACATGCAGACAGACGAGCTGATTTCCCTCATGGCCACGAGCAGCCAGCCGGTTGATACCGGGTGGCTGCGCCGTATCACCTGGCTTGCTGCGTTCCTCGCCATGATCGGGGCGACGCTTGCCGTGCTCCTGACGCTCGGCGCGCGCCGGGACCTGGCKGGGGCCTGGGCCAGCGCGCCGGTGCTGGGCAAGGTCCTGCTCGGAGCGAGTGTGGCCGGGATCGCCGTGGCGGTTTTCCAGCGCAGCCTGCGGCCCGGCCTCAGTCCGCGAGGACACCTGTCCCTGACCCTGCTGCCGATCGCCGCGGTGGTGCTTTGGGCTCTTGTCGTTCTGGCTCGGGCGCCTGCTGGAGAATGGGCCAGCTTGACCTTTGGCAGGAGCTGGCAGGCCTGCCTGATCTCCGTTGTGCTCTACGGGCTGATCCCGTTCGCTGCCATGATCGCGGTCGCCCGGCGAGGCGCGCCGGTCGATTTGCGCCTCACTGGCGCTGCCGCCGGAGTTGCATCCGCCGCCTTGGCGACCATCGCCTACAGCGTGCATTGCCCTGAGGATACGATCCCCTTCATCGCAAGCTGGTATCCGCTGGCGATGGGGCTGATGGCTATCGTCGGAGCCCTCGCTTTTCCTCGGTTCGTGCRCTGGTAGCGGAGTCTGAGGCAGTCAGCGGCTGTCATCAGGCCGRCAGCCTGGCGAGTTCCGGCTTGACTGCCCGCCCTCTGAGCCAACCAAGGTTCGGCGCGATCAGGCGAATGAAGTCGTCGATGATCTGCTCATAATCCTCCGCTTCGAAATTATAGGGCAACTCAAGACGCAACTCGTCGACCGCGCGCAGCACTGGGTCCTGCAACAATGCGATCAGGATCTGCTCCGACGTGCCGACGAGATCCGGAGCGAACTGCGTCCGCCGCTCGCCCTGCGGCTTCAGGGTGCGCTCATGCCGGCTGGCGGCGTAATCGCGATAGCGACTGCGGGTCTTCGCATCGGCCCCGTCGAGCGGGACGATAACACGGCCAACTGCGATGCGTGGCTGATGCCGGGCCTGCCAGCTGCTGCGATAGAGAGCGAGCTGACGCAGTTGGGCCTCGAAGAAATTGTCGGTCTCCTCGCCGATATTGATGTTGCCGACGAGAAGGTTGAAGCCGTTCTCCCCGGCCCAACGGGCTGAACGCAGCGATCCTCCGCCATACCAAAGCCGTTCACGCAGCCCCGGTGCGTGCGGTTGGATACGCGGCCGCAACCGCCCTGCCGCCGATGTGATGAAAGTCTCGTCGTCGCCGAGATAGGCGCCGTCGAGATTGGCTGCGAGGCGGGCGACACGCTGATGCGAATAGTCGGAATCTGTCCGGTCTCCGTCGAGGAAGCGCTGACCCAACAGCTCGGCATGCGATGGTGGCCCGGCGCTGAGGCCGACATTGAGGCGCCCATGTGCGAGTACGTCGACAAGCGACAGGTCCTCGGCCAGCCGGAACGGGTTCTCGTAACCGATCTGGATCACGGCGGAGCCGATCTCGATGCGTCGAGTCCGCTGGCTTGCAGCGGCCAGAAAGACACTGGCCGAGGAGACGCCGGGTTCGAGATGGCGTTGGCGCACCCAGGCGCTGTCGAAGCCGAGCCGTTCGCCGAATTCGAAGAGCTGGAGGGTGTCCTCCAATCCAACCAGTGGAGCGTCGTCGCGGTAATTGCCGGGCGTCAGGAAGCCGATCCGGCTAATCGTGAGCGGAGTGGCGGGCATGATGAACTCACAAGGCATTGGGGGCGTCGGCTTCAGGACTTGGGCAAGCCTGGCGGATTGGTCTCGGAGCGCTCCAGAGCCTCTTCCTCAAGTCCCCAGCGCGCGAGCGCCTGGCGGTACTTGTCGGTGGCGATCAGGCCATTGGTGGCGGCAGTCAGCGCGTCGACGAGACCGCTGCCTTTGCGCGTCGTAATCGCGACATCCGATTTGAGAGGCCAGCCGGCGCTGAGAGTGCCGGCTCGCCGGATGTTGCGGTCGCGTGCGGCGATGAAGACCAGTTGAGCATGCGGCTGGACGATGACGTCGGCGCGGCCGGCGAGCAGTGCGATCAGTTTGGTCGGCTCGTCGTCGTAATAGTGCAGGTCGAGTGGCTTGAGCCCGGCTGCGACATTCAACTTGCTCCATGCGAGCAGGATGCGCTCCTGGTTAGTGCCGGCGCCGACGATGATGCGCAGGCCTGCCGCGTCCTTGGGTTCCCTAATGGACGTCACCGGGCTCTCGGCCTTCACATAGAAGCCGTGCAGGCCTTGCCGATAGGTGGAGAAGTCGAATTTCTCCTTGCGCTGCTCGGTGACGCCGACATTCGAGATCACCGCATCGTATTTGCCCGAGGCCAGGCCGAGCGGCCAGTCGGCCCAGGCGATCGGCAGAAGATTGAGCTTCAGGCCGAGGCTGTCGGCGATGAGCTGGGCAAAGTCTGGATCGGCACCGACGACGGTCCTGGCGTCGGTCGCATAGGTGGCGAGCGGCGGGCCGCTCGGGCTTATCGCGACGGTGAGCGAGCCCGGCTCGACGAAGACAAAGCCCTTGGGGATGGCCTTGATTGCCTCGGGGTTCCGTTCGGCGCGAAGCCTGCCCGGCTGCTCCGGGCCGAGATCGAAGGGCTGCGCGAGGGCGGGGGCAGAATTCCAGTAGGTGGTCGCCGCCCCAAGCAGCAGCGAGAGAATGGCTCGTCGCCCGATCATGATCGTCCTTCCAGTTCCAGAATTGGCCGCTTCGCTAAAGGACGTCAGCGCCGCCGCTGTCGCGCGGCGGCGCAAGGGCCTCAGCTCTTGGGCAGGCCGGGCGGGTTGGTGGTGGATTTCTCGACCGCCTCTGGGCCGAGATTCCAGCGGGTCAGCGCCTTGCCGTAATTGCCGTTTGCGATCTGGGTGTTGAGGGCATGGGTGATCGCTTCCGCCAGCCCGTTCCCCTTGCGGGTCGTCACCGCGATCTCGGCCAGCAGCGGCCAGCCGCCGCTGAAATTGCCCGCGAGTCTGGTCTTGCCTTCGCGGGCGGCCTTGAAGCTGAGCAGGGCGTTGGGGCCGAGATAGACGTCGGCCCGGCCTGTCTCGAGTGCGAGATAGAGCACGACGTCGTCGTCGTAATACTGCACCTCGACCGGTTTCAGGCCTTGTTTGAGGTTCTGCTCGTTCCAGCGCAGCAGGATTTGCTCCTGGTTGGTGCCGGAACCGACGATGACCTTGAGTCCGGCAACATCCTTGGGCTCCGTGATGGTGATCGGGTTGCTGGCTTTGACGTAGAAGCCGAGCAGGTCCTTGCGATAGGTGGAGAAGTCGAACTTCTCCTTGCGCTGTTCGGTGACGGTCACATTGCTGATTGCGGCGTCGTATTTGCCGGAGGCGACACCAAGCGGCCAGTCGGCCCAGGCGACKCTGACGATCTCGAGCTTCCGGCCAAGACTGTCGGCGACGAGCTGGGCGATGTCGGGCTCGGAGCCGACCAGCGTCCTTGTGTCGGTGCCATAGGCGCCGAAGGGAAGGCGCTGCGAGGCGATGGCGACGGTGAAGACGCCATCCCTGGCGAATTTGGCGTCCTTGGCGACCAGCTTGAGTGCCTCCTCGTTCCTCTCCGCACGGGGGCGGCCGGGTTGTTCCGGGCTGAGATCGAAGACCTGCTGGGCTATGGCAGGGACGGTGAGGAAGGCGGCTGCTGCGGCGAGCGCGCCGAAGCCGAGCGAAAGGGATCTGGTCCTTGCGGCCATGCTGAAAACTCCATGCGAGGGATCGGGACAGGCTCGGATCATCGGGGGAAGCGCAGGTCCCGCTGCGCTCGCCGGTTCTGGCCAGGCGCTAGAGAACCTTGGCGAGGAACTCGCGGGTCCGCGGGTGGTCGGGAGCCCCAAAAACCTTCTCGGGCGAGCCGGTTTCGAGAATGCGGCCCTGCTCCATGAAGACGACCCGGTCGGCGACCTCCCGGGCGAAKCCGATCTCATGCGTGACCACGATCAGCGTGGTGCCGGAGCTGGCGAGTTCCTTGATGACGTCGAGCACCTCGCCGACCAGTTCTGGATCGAGCGCCGAGGTCGGCTCGTCGAAGAGCAGGACCTTCGGCCGAAGTGCGAGGGCGCGGGCAATAGCCACGCGCTGCTGCTGACCGCCGGAAAGCTGGCGCGGATAGGCTTCGGCCTTCTCGGAGAGGCCGACGCGGGCCAGCAGTTCGCGCGCCTGGGCGACAGCCTCGTCACGGCCGATGTTCCGCACCGTGATCGGTGCCTCGATGACGTTCTCGAGCGCGGTCAGATGCGGGAAGAGGTTGAAGTTCTGGAACACCATGCCGACATCGACGCGGCGCTTCAGGATATCCTTTTCCTTGAGCTCATAGAGCGTGTCGCCATCCTGGCGGTAACCGATCAGCTCGCCGTCGATCGAGACGAAGCCATCATCGACGCGCTCGAGATGGTTGATCGCACGCAGGAGGGTCGACTTGCCCGAGCCGGACTGGCCGAGGATGACGGTGACGCTGCCGCGCGGGATGGTCAGGCTGACATCGTCCAGCACCTTGAGCGGGCCAAAACTCTTGCTGACGGCCTGGATGCGAACCTCGCCGCCGCTGCGGGCGAATGAGGCCCAACTCACCGGCGTGCCCGCTTCTCGCAGAAGGAGCGGGGCCGATGTCGCGACCGGCACCTGCGCCACGGCCGGGCTTGCCGAGCGACGCAGTTTTGCAAGGGCATTGCCGATCAGGGAGGGCGGCGGATTGCGCAGCGCGCCCTTCGAGTAATAGCGCTCGATATGATGCTGGATGAAGGAGAGGACGCTGAGGATAACCAGATACCAGACGGTMGCGACMATCAGCAGCGGGATCACCTCCAGATTGCGGCGATAGATGATCTGGATCGTGTAGAACAGCTCCGGCAGCGCCAGGATGTAGACCATCGAGGTGCCCTTGGCCAAACCGATGATCTCGTTGAAGCCGGTCGGCAGGATGGTGCGCATCGCCTGCGGCAGGATGATGCGCGAGGCCTGGCGTGAGCGCGGCAGGCCGAGTGCGGCTGCGGCTTCCAACTGACCCTGATCGACGGAGAGAATTCCGCCGCGAATGATCTCGGAGCAGAAGGCCGCCTKGTTGAGCGCCAGCCCGAGCACCGCTGCCGCGAATGGCGTAAGCAACTGGGTGGTCTGGTAGCTGAAGAAGGAAATCTCGGTGAACGGTACGCCGAGCGTGATCGTCTCGTAGAGATAGCCCAGATTGTTCAGCACCAGCAGCAGCACGATGAGCGGGATCGAGCGGAAGAGCCAGACATAACCCCAGGAGAGCGAGCCCAGCAGGGGCGAACCGGAGACCCGCGCCAGCGCCAGCGCCGTGCCGAGCAGGAAGCCAAAAGTGGCGCCGAGCAAGGTCAGCAGCAGGGTGCGTCCGAGGCCGGCCAGGACCGGCTCGGCAAAGAACCATTCGGCGAAAACGTCCCAGCCCCAACGTGGGTTCGAGAGGACCGAGTTCAGGATCGCGAAGATCACGATCACCGAGAAGACGGTTCCGACGGTCCGCGCCGGGTATTTCGCCGGCACGATACGATAATGCGCGTTGTCGCTCTTTCGCGCGGGTTGCGGCGGCGGCGCATCAAGCGCGCGAAAATCAGTGGTCAGGGTCATGTCAGGTCTCGTCGGGAGTCTGGGGGCGGTCTGACCCGCGCTCTGTCGGCTTGGAGGCGCTCAGGCCGCGCTGGCGGCACCCGGCCGTTCGCTGGCCGACGCATGCGGCAGATGCCCGGCGAGCGGGCCGAGCTCCTTTTCAAAGGGGAGCTTAAGATGGACCTCGGGATCGACCGTGATGTCGAAGAGTGGGCGATAGCCGGTCTGCAGGTAGAGTTCCTTGGCTTCGGGCTGCCGGAAGCCGGTCGTCAGGTAGATCCTGCTGTAGCCCTGGCGCTGGGCCTGCGCTTCAAGTTCCTCGACCACCTTGCGGGCCAAGCCCTGGCGACGGAAATCGGCGTGGGTCCAGATCCGCTTCAGCTCGGCCGTGTGCCGGTCGTGGCGCATGAAGGCCCCGCCGCCGATCGTGCGCCCATCGCGAACGAGCAGGACGAAATTGCCATCCGGCGGCGCAAACAGCTCGGCCGGATAGCGGCTCATCTCGGCACCAGGCGGCTCTCCGAAAATGCTGCCATAACGGGTCGCGTATTCCCAGGTCAGCGCTTCGATCAGGGGCTGCGAGCGCGCGTCGAGCGGCGTGGTGTAAATGAAGCTGTCGGCCATGATGGGCTGCCTTTCCGGCGGGTTCAGGAGAGGTAGGCCTGCGCCAGCGCGACCCAGTAGGTCGCCGCGGGCGCCAGGGTGGCGTCGTTGAAGTCGTAGTGAGGGCTGTGCAGGGGTGCGCTGTCGCCGTTGCCGACGAAGAGGTAGCTGCCGGGGCGAGCCTCCGAGATGAAGGCGAAATCCTCGCTGGCAGTGCGTGGCCTGAAATTCCGTTCGATCCGTTCTTCGCCGAAGGCCGCCACCGCAACCTCGCGTGCGAAGGCGGTTTCCGCATCGTGGTTGACCAGCGCGGGGAAGCCGAGCCGGTAGCGGACCTCGGCCCTTGCACCAAAACTCTCGGCCTGGGCACGCACCAGCGCCGGAATGCGCTGCTGCAACTGCTCGCGGACCGTGCTGCTGAAGGAGCGGATCGTCAGCCTGAGCTCGACGCTGTCGGGGATGACATTCGAGGCGGTGCCGCCATGGATCGAGCCGACTGTGACGACGGCGGCCTCCAGCGGGTCGATGTTGCGGGAGACCACGCTCTGCAGCGTCGTGATCACCGCGGCGGCGGCAACGACCGGGTCGACCGTCTCATGGGGAGCGGCTCCGTGTCCCCCCTTGCCGAGCACAGTGATATGGGCCTGATCGACCGAGGCCATCGCCGGACCGGCAATGAAGCCGAATTGTCCGGCCGGAACGCCCGGCCAATTGTGCAGGCCGAAGACGGCGTCGCAGGGGAAACGCTCGAACAGCCCCTCCTCGATGAGCTTGCGGGCGCCGGCGCCGATCTCCTCGGCGGGCTGGAAGATCAGGGTCAGTGTGCCTGAGAAGCGCCCGCTTTCTGCGAGATAGCGCGCTGCCGCAAGCAGGATCGCCGTATGCCCGTCATGGCCGCAGGCATGCATCGCGCCGGCATGGATGCTGGCATGGGCCAGGCCCGTTGCTTCCTGGATCGGCAGAGCATCCATATCGGCACGGATGCCCAGTCGACGCTCGCCGTTGCCGCGCCGGAGCGTCGCCACGATGCCGGTGCCGGCGAGCCCTGTCGTGTCCTCGTAGCCCCATCCGGCGAGGTGCTCCGCGACGAGTGCGCTGGTCCGCTTTTCCGCGAAGGCGAGCTCGGGGTGGCGATGAAGATCGCGGCGCAATGCGATGAACGCGTCGGCGAAGGCTGCGAGGCCTCGGGCCGCGTCTTCGCGCTCTTGCTGGCCGATGCCGGGTGTGTGAAAGGTCATGTCCTTGCCCCGGCTCAGCCGGCCGAGCGCGCCAGCGCGGCCTGCTGTGGCGCAGGTTCGCCAACATGGCGGCTTTCCCGGCGCGGCAGACCGAGATGGTCGCGTAGCGTGGTGCCGGGCAGGCTGCGGTCATAGACGCCGCGCTCTTCGAGCACCGGGATGACGAGTCGGGCGAAGTCGTCGAAACCCTCGGCAATCACGGGAAAGCCCAGGATGAAGCCATCTGCCGCCTGCTGTTCGACGCGGTCGATGATCCGTTCGGCGACGGCCCCGGCGGTGCCGATGAAATCGGTCCGCGGTGTGGTGGCTTCGAGAGCGACCTCGCGCAGGCTCAGGCCCTTCAGGGCCGCATTGCGCTTGATGCGGTCCGTGGTCGAGCGGAAGCTGTTCTTGCCGATCTCGCCCAGCTCGGGGAATGGCTGATCGAGCGGGTAGGTGCTGAAATCGTGATGGTCGAAGAAGCGGCCAAGATAGAGCAGGGCCTCGTCGATCGAGACGAGGTCGCGGATGGCGCGGTATTTCTCCTCGGCTTCCCGCTCGGTCGCTCCCACGATCGGGCCGATGCCCGGGAAGACCTTGATGTCGCTCGCGCTGCGGCCATGGGCGATGGCGCTGTTCTTGATGCTGCGATAGAAGCCCTGGGCCTCCTCGAGTGCGACATTGTTGCTGAAGACGGCATCCGCGTGCTTGCCGGCAAGCCCGATCCCAGCGTCGGAGGCGCCTGCCTGGAAGACGACCGGCTGCCCTTGCGCGGAGCGGGAAATGTTCAGCGGCCCCTCGACCTGGAAGAAGCGGCCCTTGTGCCCCAGCGTGTGGAGCTTGGCCTTGTCGAAGAAGACGCCGTTCTCGCGGTCCCGCGGGAAGGCATCGTCGTCCCAGGAATCCCAAAGGCCCTTGATGACATCGAGATATTCGGTGGCGATCTCATAGCGGAGGGCATGCTCCGGATGCGGCCGGCTATAGTTGCGGCCCGAGCCTTCGAGCGGCGAGGTCACCGCATTCCAGCCGGCGCGCCCGCCCGAGATCAGATCAAGCGAGGCGAACTGGCGCGCGATGGTGAAGGGATCGCTGTAGGAGGTCGAGACGGTGCCGACGAGGCCGAGCTTGCTGGTCGAAGCAGCCAGCGCCGACAGGATCGTCAGCGGCTCGAAGCGGTTCAGGAAATGCGGGATCGACTTGTCGTTGATGTAGAGCCCGTCGGCGACAAAGGCGAAGGCGATGCCGGCACTCTCCGCCTTGCGCGCGGTGCGGACGAAGAAGTCGAAATTGACGCTGGCATCGGTAGGGCTGCTGGGATGGCGCCAGGAGTTCATATGGCTGCCCGGGCCCTGCAGCATGATGCCGAAAGTGATGGGTTTCTTGCTCATGGAACGTGCTCCGGTGGAGAAAGTGGTCAGGCCGCGGCCGTCAGGACTTCGTCGGCGAGCAGCGCGATCGACGCGAGCCGCTGCTGCCGGGCGGCTGCCGGCGTATCGAGGATKAATTCAGCGATGCCGAAGCGCCGGTGCAGCGCATCGAGCTCGCGCCGGACCCGGCCCGGCGTGCCGGCGACGATGCTCGGGCGGCGCAACTCCGTGCGGTAGGAGGTCACGCCCGCTTGCCGGGCGTATTCCGCGGCCTGCGCTTCGCTGCMGACATTGAGAGCCTGACCATCGTCGAGGTAGAGACGCACGATCTGCAGCCCGTCCGCGATCCGTTCGGCTTCCACGTTGCTCTCGGCGGCCAGCGCGGTCACCGCGAGGAGCGGCGTGCCAGGGCCTCCTGCATTGGCGAAGGCCTCGATGCTTGCCTCGATCGCTGCGTGATCGCCATTGAGCTGACCGGCAAAGACGAACTGCCAGCCCTGTTCGGCGGCAAGTCGCGCGCTTTCCGGGCTGCCGCCGAGCAGGAAGCGCTGCGGCACCTCGGGCGGGATTGGCGCTACAAGGGGCCGGTCGAGGGCCTGGCCAGCGTCCGTTCCGTGATCGAGATAGGCGCCGAGTTGGCGCAACTGCGTGCCGAACTCGCGCCGGACGGCGGGATCATGTCCCCATTGCAGCGCGCGCGTCGCCAGTGGCAGTCCGCCCGGCGCCTTGCCGATGCCGAGATCGACCCGGCCCGGTGCGAGTGAGGCGAGGACGTGGAAGTTCTCCGCCACCTTGTAGGGGCTGTAATGCTGGAGAAGGACGCCGCCCGACCCGACCCGAATGCGCGAGGTGCTGGCCAGGATATAGGCCGCCAGCACTTCCGGAGAGGAACTGGCGACGCCCGCCATGCCATGATGCTCGGCGAGCCAGAAACGGTGATAGCCCCAGCACTCCGCATTCTGAGCAAGTGCGACCGAGCGGGCGAGGGCGATGCTGCCGGTCTCGTCGTCGAAGACGGGGCTCTTTTCGAGCAGGCTGAGGCGATAGGTCATTGGAGCGGCCTTCGTGGATGCAGGTCTGCGTGCGGGTTTGGGGCGGGTGGAATCAGAGCGCCCGCAGGCCGAGCGCCGCCGCGGCCTCGTCCGCCATCCAGCCGAGGCGCTCGTAGTCGCCGCGCCAGTAGACGAGGGCCGCTTCGTCGGCGCCGAATCTGACGGCCCGCACGCGGCCGATGACGATGCTGTGGGAATGGCGCTCGATCAGTTCCTCGACTTCGCAGTCGAGGGAGGCGAGCGTGCCCACCAGGAGTGGGGCGCCGGTTGCGGCGGTGGTCCATTCGGCGTGCCGGAAGCGCTCGACGCCCTTCTCGCCGTTCCGTCCGGCGAAGCGATCCGCGATCTGCTTCTGCGCCGCATTCAGGAAGTTGATGCCGAAGGTGCGATACCGCTGCAGGGTCGGATAGCTCGACGATGTGCGGTTGAGTCCGAACATGACGGTCGGAGGCTCGGCCGAGAGCGAGGCGACCGAGGTCGCCGTGAGGCCGGTCCGATCCTCGCCTGCGCCGGTCGTGATGACACTGACCCCGCCAGCGAGGTGGCGGAAAGCGGCACGGAATGCTGCTGCTTCGTCGCGAATCGTGGGCGAAGCTGTTGGCAAGCGCGTGACGATGCTCATGGGGAATCCTTCAAGCCATGCGGGCGGGTTTGGACGCAGCGATCTCGCAACGGCTGTCGATCAAGCCGTGCGTTCGCCGACCGAGCCGGCCAGCGGCCGAGCCGAAAAGAGGGGTGGTGGGACGTTCCGAGCGGGCCAGAACACTGTCTGACCCAAATCCGAGGCGTCGACGGTGTTCGGCATGGCTCCGCCCCGGCCGAGCTGAGCGGCGTTACCCACGCGGGATCAGGAGGAGCGGGGCGCGGTGCCGTTCAGGCCCGGCACGCAGGAGTGTTCAACATCGATGCGCCCGATCAGACGCAGTTTTATGAATATAAAGTGGAATTCTCTTCGATGTTGATTCAGTCATGAACGTGTCTCCAGCAATCGGGAGCCCACGAATGCATTCGTGGTGCTTTTAGCTTTGGTGACGCGGTGCAAGCTGCTCCAGCAAATCCCGCGATCGACACCGTCGATACTATGATCATTCTGCATCAGGTTGCTTCGGTCAATGAAACGTCTTTTCAAAGATCGCTCTCGAACCGGGATAAACGCCTCTGGACGGCGAGGTGCTCGAAAGGCTTTGCCTCATGCGCTGGACGTACGTGACCTGCTGGGCATCCCGCCTTCGTCAGCGCGCAACTCCGACATTGCTGGCGCACCGGCAGCGCGCTGGGCAGAGACGCAAGGTCACCATTCCAGCTTGGCGAACACTCGCAAGATGGCTGCCCTGGCTTTCATCCAACAGTCATCCCGGCGTCATCCAGGCGACCTAGGCAGGCGGCCTCACAGCTGGATTGCCGAGAATGAAACGCCAGAATGTTCTCCTGATCGTCGTCGACCAATGGCGCGCCGATTTCATACCGCATCTGATGCGGGCCGAGGGGCGCGATCCCTTCCTGAAGACGCCGAATCTCGATCGCCTTTGCGCGGAGGGCGTGACCTTCCGCAACCATGTCACGGCCTGCGTGCCTTGCGGTCCGGCCCGGGCCAGCCTGCTCACCGGCCTCTACCTGATGAACCACCGCGCCGTGCAGAACACGGTGCCGCTCGACCAGCGCCATTTCAATCTCGGCAAGGCGCTGCGCGCCATCGGCTATGATCCTGCGCTGATCGGCTACACCACGACGACGCCCGACCCGCGTGCGACCTCGAAGAACGACCCGCGCTTCCTCGTGCTCGGCGACCTGATGGACGGTTTCCGTTCGGTCGGCGCCTTCGAGCCCAATATGGACGGCTATTTCGGCTGGGTGGCGCAGAACGGCTTCGAACTGCCGGAAAAGCGCGAGGATATCTGGCTGCCGGAGGGCGAGGACTCGGTGCCGGGCGCGACCGACAAGCCGTCGCGCATCCCCAAGGAATTCTCCGACTCGACCTTCTTCACCGAACGCGCGCTGACCTATCTGAAGGGGCGCGCCGGCCGGCCGTTCTTCCTGCATCTCGGCTATTATCGTCCGCATCCGCCCTTCGTTGCGCCGGCGCCCTATCACGCGATGTACCGCCCGGAGGATATGCCCGGGTTGGTGCGGGCGGAATCACCGGAAGCCGAGGCGGCTCAGCATCCGCTGACCAAGTTCTACATCGACTCGATCAAGCGCGGCTCCTTCTTCCACGGCGCAGAAGGCTCGGGCGCGACCTTGGACGAGGCTGAAATCCGCCAGATGCGGGCGACCTATTGCGGCCTGATCACCGAGATCGACGACTGCCTCGGCCGGGTTTTCGCCTATCTCGACGAGACCGGGCAGTGGGACGACACGTTGATCGTCTTCACCAGCGATCATGGCGAGCAGCTCGGCGACCACCACCTGCTCGGCAAGATCGGCTTCAACGACGAGAGCTTCCGCATTCCGTTGGTGGTGAAGGACCCGCGCGGAGCGGATGAGCGTCGCGGTGCGATCGACGCCTCCTTCACCGAGAGTGTCGACGTGATGCCGACCATTCTCGACTGGCTCGGCGGCGAGGCGCCGCGCGCCTGCGACGGGCGCTCGGTGATGCCGTTCCTCAGCGAGGGACGGCCGGCGGATTGGCGCAGCGAGCTGCACTACGAATACGATTTCCGCGACGTGCACTACTCCCAGCCGGAGCAGGTGCTGGGCCTCCACATGGATCAGTCCAGCCTCTGCGTGATCCAGGACGAGCACTACAAATACGTCCATTTCGCCGCGCTGCCGCCGCTCTTCTTCGACCTCGCCAAGGATCCGCACCAGTTCGTCAATCTGGCCGAGGACCCGGCCTATGCCGCCCTGGTGCGCGACTATGCCCAGAAGGCGCTGTCCTGGCGGCTGATCCATGCCGACCGGACCCTGACCCATTTCCGCTCCGGCCCGCGCGGGCTCGAGGAGCGCGATCCCAACGCCACCCCCTCAGGAGATGAACAATGGTCGGTTCCTTCACGCGTCGCGGCGCAATAGCGCTCGGCGGCTCGGCCCTCATTCTGCCGCGCTTTGCGATCGCGCAGGCCGATAACCGGCCCTCGATCACCATCGCAGTGCAGAAGATCGCCAATTCCAACACGCTCGACGTGCTGCGCGAGCAGTCCAATGTCGGTGAGCGTGTCTTCTTCTCGTCGATCTGGGAGGGGCTGATCGGCCGCAACTGGCTCGGCAATCTCGAGACGGTTCCCGGTCTTGCCACCGAGTGGAAGCGCATCGACGACAAGACCGTCGAGCTCAAGCTGCGCCGCGGCGTGAAGTTCCATAACGGCGATGAGCTGACGGCGGAGGACGTCGCGTTCTCCTTCAGCAAACAGCGCATGTTCGGCGACACGCAGCCGTCGCAAGGCAAGACGATCTCGGTCGACTTCGTCGTGGGTGGTGGCCGCGCCAACAAGGAACTGCCGGCGGAAGTGCCGGCGGTGGCGCGCCGCTCCTGGCCGGCTCTGCTCGGCATCGAGATCGTCGACAAATACACGGTGCGCTTCGTCAACGGCACGCCCGACGTGACGATGGAGGGCCGCATCTCGCGCTATGGCAGCGAGATCATGAATCGTCGCGCCTTCGAGGAGGCGAAGACCTATAGCGACTGGGCGACCAGGCCGGTCACGACAGGCCCCTACCGGATCGCCGAGTATCGCCCGGACGTCTCGCTGTTGCTCGAGGCCCATGACGAGTACTGGGGTGGCCGCCCGCCGCTGAAGTCGATCCGTTTTGTCGAGGTGCCGGAGACGGCGTCCCGCATCAACGGGCTGCTCTCCGGCCAGTACCAGTTCGCCTGCGATATCCCGCCGGACCAGATCTCGCAGATCGAGAAGAATCCCGCCTTCGAGGTACAGGGCGGGACCATCCTCAATCACCGCCTGACGGTGTTCGACAAGAACCATGCGCAGCTGCAAAATCCGCTGGTTCGCCGCGCCATGACACATTCGATCGACCGGCAGGCGATCGTCGAATCGCTTTGGGCCGGCCGTACCGTCGTGCCGAAGGGGCTGCAATGGCCCTATTATGGCGAGATGTACCACGCCGATTGGGCGGTGCCGGCCTTCGATCTGAAGCTGGCGCGCGAGCTGGTCAAGCAGTCCGGCTACAAGGGCGATCCGATCCCCTATCGGCTGCTCAACAACTACTACACCAACCAGACTGCCACGGCGCAGGTCCTGGTCGAGATGTGGAAAGAGGCGGGGCTCAACGTCGAAATCCAGGTCAAGGAGAACTGGCAGCAGATTCTCGAGCGCACGCCGACCCGGGCGGTACGCGACTGGTCGAATTCGGCGCCCTTCAACGATCCCGTCTCCTCGATCGTCGCCCAGCACGGTCCAAACGGCCAGCAGCAGCAGGCCGGCGAATGGCGCAATGACGAGATGAACACGCTCTCGGTCGAACTCGAAACCTCGACCGACCGCGCCCGCCGCAAGGCTGCGTTCCGGCGCATGCTGGAAATCGCGGAGCGCGAGGACCCGGCCTATACGGTGCTGCACCAGAACGCGACCTTCACGGCCAAGCCCAAGGCACTGGCMTGGAAGGCCTCGCCGGCCTTCGCCATGGATTTCCGCGCCGAGAACTGGGGCGGCCGGAGCTGAACGCAGTCTTATCGCGGCGCGCCCCGAAAGGGCGCGCCGTTTTCTGTTTCCGATGACTTCTGGAGGGTTCCTTGACCCATCTGACACGCCGCCATGCGCTTGGCCTCGGCGCGGCCTCGACCGGTGCCCTGATCCTGCCGCGCTTCGCGATCGCGCAGGCCGATAACCGGCCCTCGATCACCATCGCGGTCCAGAAGATCGCCAATTCCAACACGTTGGAAACGCTGCGCGAGCAGTCCAATGTCGGCACTCGCACCTTCTACAGCTATGCCGAGAGCCTGATCGATACCGCCTGGGCCGGCGACCTGTCGCTCCGGCCGGGCCTCGCCACGGCCTGGCGCCGCATCGACGACCGCACCGTCGAGCTGACGCTACGCCAGGGCGTGACGTTTCATAATGGCGAGACCATGACTGCCGAGGACGTCGCCTTCTCCTTCGGCTCCGAACGGATGTGGGGCGGAGCGGGGCAGGCGGGCTCGGCCGGGCTATTCGGTTCGGTGACTGCCGGCGCCGCCGGCAAGCAGCCGCCCGCCGAGGTGGTGGCKGTGGCGAGGCGAGCCTTCCCGGGCTTCGAGAAAATCGAGATCGTCGATCCGCAGACCGTTCGCTTCGTCAACAAGACACCCGACGTGACGCTCGAAGGCMGTATCTCGCGCAATGTCGGCATCATCGTCTCGCGCAAGGCCTTTGCCGAGGCTGGAAGCTGGCTCGACTGGGCGCGCAAGCCCGTCGGCACAGGGCCCTATGGGATCGCCGAGTTCAAGCCGGACCAGTCGCTGACGCTCGTCGCGCATGACGCCTACTGGGGCGGCCGGCCGCCGCTTAGGCAGATCCGGTTTGTCGAGGTGCCGGAGACGGCGTCCCGCATCAACGGTCTGCGTTCGGGCGAGTATGACTTTGCCTGCGATATCCCGCCTGACCAGATCAGCGAGATCGAGAAGAACCCGCGTCATGAGGTGCTCGGCGGCCTGATCGCCAATCACCGCCTGACGACCTTCGACAAGACGCACCCGCAGCTCGAGAACCCGCTGGTGCGTCGGGCCATGACCCATGCCATCGACCGCCAGACCATCGTCGATGCGCTCTGGGGCGGGCGCACCCGCGTGCCCAAGGGCCTGCAATGGGAGTTCTACGGCGACATGTTCATCGCCGATTGGGCGGTCCCGGCCTTCGATCCCAAACTCGCCCGCGAACTGGTGAAGCAGTCGGGCTACAAGGGCGACACGATTCCTTACCGGCTGCTCAACAATTACTATACCGGCCAGGTTTCAACGGCGCAGGTGCTGATCGAGAGCTGGCGCGAGATCGGCCTGAACGTCGAAATCGAAAGCAAGGAGAACTTCCCGCAGGTTCTGGCAAAGGGGCCGACGCGGGCGGTACGCGACTGGTCGAACAGCGCCGCCTTCAACGATCCTGTCGCCTCGATCACCGCCCAGCACGGCCCGACCGGCCAGCAATGGCAGATTGGCGAATGGCGCAACGACGAGATGGGCAAGCTGTCCGACGAGCTTGAAACTTCGACCGACCGTGCCAGGCGCAAGGCGATGTTCCGCCGCATCCTGGAAATCTGCGAGCGTGAGGACCCCGCCTATACCGTGCTGCACCAGACAGCGAATTTCACGGCGAAGCGCCGGGATATCCAGTGGAAGGCGGCACAGGCCTTCGTCATGGATTTCAGGGCGCGCAATTGGGGCGGGATCCGCTCGTGAGCACGATGTTGGACAGGTTCGGCAGCGTCGCTGACCCGCTGGTCGAGATCAATGGACTGACGGTCGCCTTCGACGGCGTGAAGGTGTTGCACGGCATCGATCTCTCGGTCGCACGCGGCGAGGCGGTCGGCCTGGTCGGCGAGTCCGGCTGCGGCAAATCGGTGACCTGGCTGGCAGCCCTCGGCCTGCTGCCGAAGAAGGCGAGCGTCTCCGGCAATGTCAGGCTGGGCAGCACGGAACTGATCGACGCCGAACCGGACGTGCTGGACACGGTGCGTGGTGGGCGCATTGCCATGATCTTCCAGGATCCGGCGAGCGCGCTCAACCCGGTCCTTCGCCTCGGCAAGCAGGTGGGCGAGGCCCTGGCGCTGCATGGCGGCCTCTCGGGTGCGGCGATCAGGGCGGAGGCGAAACGCCTGTTCGATCTCGTCGGGATTCCAGACGCGGCGCGCCGCCTCGACGCGTTCCCGCATGAGCTCTCGGGTGGCCAGAACCAGCGCGTAATGATCGCCATGGCGCTCGCCGGCAAACCCGACCTGCTCGTGGCCGACGAACCGACCACGGCGCTCGATGCCACCATCCAGGCGCAGATCCTCGAGCTGTTGACCAAGATCCGGCGCGAGACCGACATGGCGCTCGTGCTGATCAGCCATGATCTCGGCGTGATATCGCAGACCTGCGACCGGGTCTGCGTGATGTATGCCGGGCGGATCATCGAGACCGCCGAGGCTCAGTCGCTGTTCGACGAGCCGCTGCATCCCTACACGCAGGGCTTGATCGCGGCGCTGCCGCCGCTGGAAGGCGTGCGCCGCAGGCTCGACCCGATCGAGGGCAATGTGCCCGAGCCTTGGAACCTGCCACCCGGCTGCGCCTTCGCGCCACGTTGCCCACGGCGGGGCGAGGCCTGCGACGCAGGCGTGCCACCGCTGGCCTGGAAGGCGCCGGGACGCTTTGCGGCCTGCATCAAGGCGCTTCAAGCGGAACCTGTCCGTCCGCGGAAGCCGGTCTACGCATGAGCGCTCCCTTGCTTCAGACGAGAAATGTCGCGCGCTGCTACGGCATGCGCGAAGGCCTGCTGGGCCGATCTATCGAGGTGCGCGCCGTCGACGGCGTCTCGCTGACGGTCGAGCGTGGCCGGACGCTTGGCCTCGTCGGTGAATCCGGCTCCGGCAAATCGACCACGGGCCGGCTCGCGCTCGGGCTCGAGAAGCCCGACGCGGGGGATGTTCTGTTCAACGGCGCTCCGATGCCGGCCACGGACACCTTGGCCTGGCGCCAGATGCGCGCGCGCATGCAGATGATCTACCAGGACCCGCTGGGCGCGCTCGACCGGCGTCTCCAGATCGTCGAACAGGTGCGCGAGCCCTTCGACGTGCATGGGCTCGGCGAGCCGAAGGAGCGTGAGGCGCTGGCCTTCGCGTTGCTGCAATCGGTCGGCCTGCGCGCCGACCAGGGCCGGCGCTACCCGCATGAACTCTCCGGAGGGCAGCGCCAGCGCGCTGTCATCGCCCGCGCGCTTGCCACCAAGCCGGACCTCCTGGTCTGCGACGAGCCGGTCTCGGCGCTCGACGTCTCCATCCAGGCCCAGGTGATCAATCTCCTGGTCGATATCCAGCAGGAACTCGGCCTCGGTCTGCTCTTCATCAGTCACGATCTCAAAGTGGTCAGGCAGGTCAGCCATCGCGTCGCGGTGATGTATCTCGGCCGGATCGTCGAAGAGGGCGAGGCCGATCTGCTGCTCTCCAATCCGGCACATCCCTATACCGAGGCCCTGGTCTCGGCCGCGCCGGTGCCCGGCCGCCGCACGCGCCCCCGAATCGTGCTGCAGGGCGACCCGCCGAATCCTGCGGCGCGCCCCTCGGGATGCGCCTTCCACCCACGCTGCCATGCGGCGCGCGAGCGCTGCAAGGTCGAGAGCCCGTTGCTGAAGCCGATGCCGGACGGCCGGCTTGCTGCCTGCCATGTCGCGCATGACCAGGCCAACTTCCTGAAGGCGGCGAGCTGATGCTGCGTTTCTTCTTTCTGCGTCTCGGGCGCGCGGCGCTGACCGTTGCCCTCGTCGTTACTTTCGCCTTTGTCGTGCTCAGGCTTTCGGGCGATCCGGCGCTGATCATCATGAGCGTGGATGCGCCGCCCGAGGCCATTGCCGCCTTCCGCAAGGCCTGGGGCCTCGATGATCCGATCTGGCTGCAGTATCTGCGCTATTTCTCGGCGATCGGGCAGGGTGAGCTTGGCCAATCGATGCGCGATGGCCGGCCGGCTCTCGAACTCGTCGCCGAGCGCATTCCGGCCACGCTGGCGCTGACCCTGCCGGCGCTTGCGCTCAAGCTCGGCATCGGCATCCCCGCCGGCATCTATGCCTCCCTGCATCGCGACAGCCTGATCGACCGCATCGTCATGGTCACGGCGGTCGCGGGCTTCACGGTGCCGAGCTTCGTGCTCGGCCTGGTTCTGGTGCTGATCTTCTCGGTCCAGCTCGGATGGCTGCCCTCCGGCGGCCAGGAGAGCTGGCGCCACGCCATCCTGCCGGTGTTGACGCTCGGCATTGGCGGCGCCGCAGTGCTTGCCCGCTTCACCCGCAGCGCCATGCTCGAGGTGCTCGGCCAGTCCTATATCCGCACGGCCAGCGCCAAGGGCGTGCCGTGGCCTGCCGTAGTGCGCGGCCACGCGCTGCCCAACGCCGCAGTCCCGACCGTCACCATCGTCGGCTTCATGGTCGGCAGCCTGATCGCCGGCGCAGTGGTGGTCGAGAGCGTGTTCTCATGGCCGGGCGTCGGGCGGCTGCTGGTGGTGTCGGTCGCCAACCGCGATCTTGCCATCGTGCAGTGCATCCTCCTGCTGGTCGCGATCACCATGGTCAGCGCCAATCTGATCGTCGATCTGCTCTACGGTGTGCTCGATCCACGCCTGCGCAGCGGCGCCAAGGCGGGAGGGCATTGAGATGGCCGATATCACAGCCACCGGCGCCACCCCTACCTCCGTCGACAAGACTGCCCCGCAACCGAAGAACCGCATCCCGCTGCTGGTCTGGTTCGGGCTGATCTGGATCGGCTTCATCCTGATCGTGGCGCTGACGGCGGACTGGATCACGCCCTATCGTTTCACGGCCTACGATCTGCGCAATCGGCTTTCGCCGCCCGGCCATGTGCTGCACTGGCTCGGCACGGACGAACTCGGCCGCGACGTGCTCTCGCGCCTGATCATTTCGATCCGCATCTCGCTGCTGGTCGCCTTCGGGGCGACCGTGATCTCGGCGGTGTTCGGCACGGTGATGGGCTTTCTCGCCGCGCATTTCCGCGGCTGGGTCGAGCAGTTCGTGCTGATGCTGGCCGATTTCCAGGCGGCGATGCCCTTCCTGATCCTTGCGTTGTCGGTGCTTGCCTTTTTCGGCAATGCGCTGCCGCTCTTCATCGGGCTGATGGGGCTCTACGGCTGGGAGCGCTATGCCCGCATCTCGCGCGGCCTGGCGATCTCGGCAGGGGCGCAGGGCTATGCCGGGGCTGTGCGCCAGATCGGGGCAAGCCCGGCACGCGTCTACCTGCGCCATATCCTGCCGAATATCGCCTCGACGCTGATCGTCTCGATGACGCTGACCTTTCCTGAAGTCATCCTGCTCGAGAGCGGGCTCTCCTTCCTAGGGCTCGGCGTGCAGCCTCCGATGACCAGCCTCGGCAATATGGTCGGCTATGGTCGCGAATATCTGACCCGTGCCCCCTGGATCATGCTCGCGCCAGCCTGCACCATCGTGCTGACGACGCTGGCGGTGAGTCTCGTCGGCGACTGGCTGCGCGACCGGCTCGATCCGACCCTGCGCTGATCCTGGAGAGACAACATGCATCCCAATGGCGTCCGCGGTTTCGGCATCACGGCTCCGCGCCCCAAGAGCGACCTCTCCGATTTCGCGGCGATCCTCGACAAGGTCGAGACGCTCGGGGTCGAGTCCACGGAATTGCCGATCTTCGACATGGACCTGATCATCGGGGGGCGCATCCGCCGTCCGCATCTCGATCTGCTCAAGCGAGCCTGTGCCGGGCGCAAGCTCGCCTATTCCGCGCATGGTCCGCTGGCGATCAATTTCTTCGATGATCCGGCCCGCCTGCCGCGCCATTTCGAGGTGCTGAAAGCCTCGCTGGAGATCGCGGCCGAGGTCGGCGCCGTGCATTACGTCATGCATTCCGGGGTCATGCCGGCCCAGCCCGGCGAGGTGGTCGAGGCTGCCTATGACCGCCAGCGCGAATGGCTGTCGAGGGCCGGGGATGTGGCGCGCGAGCTCGAGCTCCTGCTTTGCGTCGAGACCATGTTCGGTGGCCACCACGGCAGGATGCACGCCTCGATGCCGTCGCGGCTCGCCGAGGAACTCGTCGAGATCGGCCACTCCCATGTCTGGGCGACGCTCGATTTCAGCCATTCCTACCTGCGCACGGGCTATTTCGGCGGCGACTATCTCAGCGAGATCAAGGCGCTTGCCCCTCTCGCCAAGCATCTGCATGTGCACGATTCCTTCGGCCGGGCTGATGCGATCGAGACCTACAGCCTGAGCGAGAAGCTTGCCTTCGGACACGGCGACCTGCATCTGCCGGTCGGCTGGGGCGACATTCCCTGGCAGGAGCTCATGGAGGCCTGTGTCTTCCCGGACGGTGTCCTCTTCAACATCGAGCTCAATCCGCGTTTCTGGTACGCCGCCGATGAGTGCGTGGCTGCAACACGGGCGCTTGCGATGCAGGCGCTGACCAGCGGCCTGAGGAAGAGCGCATGAGCAAACCCGCCAAGGCTGCAGCCGCCCGCGTCGTCATCGGCGTCTTCGATGGCCTGCGCCCGGACTTCATCACGCCCGAGCTGATGCCGAACCTGGCGCGTTTCACAGGGCAGGGCACCTGGTTCCGCGAGGCGCGCAGCGTCTTTCCGTCGATGACGCGCGTGGCCACCACGTCGATCGCAACGGGTGCGCCGCCAAGGGTGCACGGCGTCGTCGGCAACGCCTTCCTGTTCCCTGAGGTGACCCGCGAGCACGCGMTCGACATGAGCCGCGCCGACGATATCGCACTGGCGGAGGCTGCGACCGGTGGAGGCCTGGTCGAGGCCGAGAGCTTCGGCGATGTGCTGGCGAAGGCCGGCAAACGGCTCGCCGTGGTCCATACCGGTTCGGCCGGCTCTGCCTATCTGATCAATCCGCGTGCCAGGGCCAACGGCCACTGGACCTTCTCGATCCTCGGGCGCGAGCACAGCCAGACGCCGGACGCGGTGGACGAAGTCGTCGCGCGCTTCGGGGCGCTGCCGCCGCGCAGCCTGCCCCGCTTCGAGGAAATCGATTACGCGGAACGGGTGCTGCGCGAGCATGTGCTGGCCGAGATGAAGCCCGACGTCGCGCTGATCTGGTTCAATGAGCCCGACACCTCCTTCCATTACCGCTTTCTCGGCTCGCCCGAGACGCTTGCGGTACTCAGACATGTCGATGCCGCCTTCGGCAGGCTGCTTGAATGGATCGAGGGGCAGCCCGATGCCGAGCGCTATGCCGTCGTCGCGGCCTCGGATCACGGCCAGATCTCGACCAAGGGCGAGCTCGCTCTCTCCGAGTTGCTGCGTGGGCAAGGCCATGCCGGTCGCCGTGCCGCCGAGCGCACGCTGGCCGGCGCCTGCTTCTCGATGACGGGCGGCAATATGGGGGAAATCCGCATCCTCGAGGGAGGAGCGGCCCGGCGCGACGCGATTGCCGCCTGGCTCCGGGAGCAGGACTTCCTGGGCATGCTCTTCGCGAAGGCCCGCAACGAGGTCGAGGGCGAGGTCGAGGGAAGTTTTGCGCTCTCGCTGGTCGATCTCRATCACGCGCGCCAGCCCGATCTCATCTATGTCCTGCGCTCCGGCGACGAGCCCGACAGCTATGGCAATCCCGGGCTCGGGCTCCTGACCAAGTTCGATGTGCCGGTTGGCGGCGGCATGCATGGCGGGCTCAACCGGCACGAACTCAACACCGCCCTGGCCGTCCGCGGTGGCGGCTTTGAGTCCGGGACGAAGGATGACCGCGCCTGCGGCATCATCGATATCGGCCCCACCGTGCTCGGCCTGCTCGGCCTTTCACCGGCTCAGACGATGCTGGGCCGGAATCTGGCGCAGCCGGCGACGGAGCAGCGGACCCGTTCGTTCGAGACCGGCACCGGCGGGTTCCGTCAGCGCCTCGAACGCGTCGACCGCGAGGGATCGCGCATCATCCTCTCCGGCGCGCGAGGCTGACCTCGGGGGCGGGAGCACGTTCCGCTCCTGTCCGAAGCGCATCGAAGCGAGGCGCCCGGCCCCTTCGACATGCTTGCCGTCGTGCCGGTCATCCCAGCCACCGGGATGAGCGGGCAGCTAGAGTTCGCGCTCCGTCTCACTCTCCTCCCGCACCGGAGCGACCAGGAGATTGGGGCCGAGGGGGCGCCCGGCTGAGGGATGCTTCGGCCCCTCAGTTCGCATGGCCATAGGCATCGGCGGCGTCGTCCGCGCCAGGATCATCCGCCCCAGCATCATCCACACGCCGCTCATCATGAGCGGAGATCCAGGCGGAGAGCCCGGGCAGGCGCTCGCCGGACGCCGCGAGTTGGCGCAATGTCGCCCGCACGGCGTGACGCGCAAACCGATCCTGTGGGGCGGGAACGGTGGAGGGGGCGGCTCCTGCGGCAATGGCCGCGAGCACGCTCTCCTTCAACCGGACCAGTTCGACATCGCCATAGCGCATCAGCAGGTCCTGGAACTGCTTCTGGGCCGTCGCATAGAACGGTGTCGGCCGGCCCATCGCATCCTTGACCGGATGCGCCGGCACGAGATGAGCACAGGGCACGAGGCCTGCCGGTACGAGCTCGGTGGCGGCATGCGTCCGGCCGGAGCGCATCAGCTTGGGCAGGACATGGGTATGCGGCCCCTCGGGGCTCTTGCCGTCTGCCGGGGGGATTGGCTGGTAGACTTCACAACGGCCGAAACGGGTGATGAAGACGCGATGCGGCCCGGCTGCGACGATGGCGGCCATGGTGGTGTTGCCGGCCTCGAAAAGCGGGCGGCCGCATGCGGCGCGCAAGGCTGCGATCAGCCCCGGGGTGCTGGTTCGGATGCAGATGTCGACCTGCAGGGTATCGAGGCCCATGTCGAAGAGAAGGCCCTCGCGATCCTGCTCGCGCAGCGCGTCGCCGTCGGGGCCGAGCTCGGTCAGAACCGTGCGCCGGCTCATCGCGCAGGCGGTCTCGGGCAGGCAGAGCGCGAGGCGGTGGCTCCAGCCCTGGCCGGTCGCGGATTCCGATGCGAAGGGCGTCACGCCGGTCAGATTGCGAAAGCCAATGCCGCCGCGCGCAGTCGTGGCCGCAAGGAGATGAGTCTTATCAGCCAGCTGAACGGGTTCGTTCGAATCGCGCATGAACTCGGCGATGGCGCCAAAGGTGCCGAGATTCCATTGCGAGGCTGGATCGGCGAGATGAGCGCGCAGGAGCGCACGAATGTCGTCAGGGGCTGTCATGTCACGACTGTTCCGATGTAAGGCGCCGCCAAGGCAGCAGGTAGGGTGCGCCGGCTTCCGAACCGCGGGCCGCGGTAATGCCGAAGACGGCAGCAAGGTTGGCGTCGTTGAGGACGATTCCGGGCGAGCCATCGGCAATGAGCCTGCCGCGATCGAGCAGGATCAGGCGATCGCAGAAACGCGCGGCCAGCGTCAGATCATGCAGGATGACCGCTACCCCGGTGCCGCCGGCAGCCGTCCGGTGCAGAAGCTCCATGACCTCGAGCTGGTGTAGCGGGTCGAGCGCCGCGAGAGGTTCGTCGGCGAGCAGGATCGGCGCCTCGACGGCGAGCGCACGCGCCAGCAGCACGCGCATGCGCTCGCCGCCCGAGAGCGTCTCGACTGTCCTGTCGGCGAACGCCGTGGCGTCGGCCGCTGCGATGGCGCGCGTGATTGCGGCGCGATCGGCCTCGTTCTCGCCGGCAAAGGGCTGGCGATGCGGCAGCCGCCCAAGCCCAACGAGGGCCTCCGCGCGCATCGACCAGTGTACCGCGCCGCCCTGCGCAAGGAAGGCGATGCGCCGCGCCAATTCCTTGCGCCCGAGCGACTTGGCGGTCAGCCCGTCGTAGCGCACCTGGCCGGAATCGGGCGTGACCAGGTCGGAGAGCACGCGCAGCAAGGTCGTCTTGCCAGCACCGTTGGGGCCGATCAGCCCGACCATTTCCCCCGCCGAGAGCGCGACATCGATGTCGCGCAGGATCGGCTTCCCACCGAGCGTGAGCGATAGTCCTGAGGCTTCGATCTTCATCAGACCTCCCGCCGCAGGCGATGGATCAGGTGGAACAGGAATGGCGCGCCGATCAGCGCCGTCACTACACCGAGCTTCAGCTCGGGGCGGATGGGGGCGAGGCGCAGAGCGGTATCGGCTGCGAGCGTCAGGATCGCTCCGCCAAAGCCGCTGACGAGCAGCAGCCGGCCCGGTCGGTTGCCGACCAGCGGGCGCAGCAGATGCGGCACGACGAGGCCGACGAAGCCGATCGCGCCGGTGACCGCCACCGCGCTGCCGACGGCGAGTGCAGCTCCGCCGATTAGTCGGGCGCGCAGCCAGGTCAGGTCGAAGCCGAGACTCTTGGCCGTGTCCTCGCCCAGGGTGAGAGCGTCGAGGGCAGGTGCGGTCGAAAGCAGCAGCAGCCAGCCGAGGAGCATTGGCGGCAGCACGAGCCAGACATGGAGCAGGCTGCGATCCGCGAGCGAGCCCATCAGCCAGAATACGATTTCCAGCGCGGCGTAGGGATTTGGCGCGAGGTTGAGCGCAAGCGCGGTCATCGCACCGGCGAAGCTGTTGATCGCAACGCCCGCGAGGATCAACGTCATCGTTCCGGCGCCGCGCCCCAGGAAGGCATAGAGCAGAAG
>NZ_JBFTLD010000029.1:0-40999 GCF_056396265.1 Allobosea sp. 05T422_2
CCTTCGGCGTCCGCCCCGAGCATATCGCGGTCGGCGGCGAGGCGGGCGAAGTGCTCGGAGAGGTCAAGGTCCAGCTCGTCGAGCATCTCGGCGGCGGGACCGTGCTTTACGCCACCACGGCGGGAGGCGAGAATCTGACGATCTCGGCCGCCGGGCAATTGCGCGTCCGGCACGGCGAGAATGTGCCGCTGCGCATCGACCCGTCGATCTGCCACGTCTTCGACAGCCAGGGCATGGCGCTGCGCAGCTGAGCGAGGCGGCCGAGCCCGAGCTTCACACGCGCCGAGGACGAGAGGGAGATGGGCGTCGGCATCCACTGCTTCGGGGCAGGGCGTTTCAATGCGCGGCCGCTGCACCGCCGCCTTGGCCCTTCCTGGCGAACAGGACCACGATCGCGGCGAGGACCAGGATGATGCCGATGACGGCGAAGGTGTCGCTGAAGCCGAGCACCAGGGCCTGGCGCTTGACCGTCTTGCCGAGCGCGATGACCGCCTGCTGCTGCGCCGCCGCATGGTCGGAGATGCCATGCGCCATGAAGTAGTTCGTCATCTGGTCGAGGCGGGTGCGGACCTCCTCGCGGAAGGGCGTGACCGCCTGGCCGATGATGTTGGAGTGGAACTGCTCGCGCTTGGTGATGATCGTGCCGAGCACCGCGGTGCCGACCGCGCCACCGAGATTGCGCAGCATGTTGAACAAGCCCGACGCATTGGCGGCGTCCTTCGGCTGGATGCTCATCATCGCGATCGCCGTCAGCGGCGTGATCACCATGGACTGGCCGACGGCGCGCACGACATTGGGCCAGAACAGCTGGTCGCCGGAATAGTCGAGCGACATGTGGATGTTCATGAAGCAGGAGGCCGCAAACAGCGAGATGCCGACGAAGGTGATGTAGCGCACGTCGAAACGCTTCATCAGCATCGGGACGAGCGGGATCAGCAGGAGCTGCGGCAGGCCGGTCCAGGCCAGCACCTTGCCGATCTGCTCGGCATTATAGCCCTGCACCTGGCCGAGATATTGCGGCAGCACATAGACCGAGCCGAACAGGCCGAAGCCGACGAGGACATTGGCGATCGTGCCGACGGTGAAATTGCGGTTCTTCAGCAAGGAGAGGTCGACGAGGGGCTTCTTCACCCGGAGCTCGATCCAGATGAAGGCCGCCAGGAACACGACCGCGATCGCGGTGAGGCGGATGATGAAACTCGACTGGAACCAGTCCTCCTTGTTGCCTTCCTCGAGCAGGGTCTGCAGCGCCGACAGGCCGATCGCCATCGTGGCGATGCCCGCCCAGTCGCCTTCGCGCAATAGCCCGAGCTGCATGGGCTGGTTTTCCAGCGTGAAGGCGAGGGCGATCACCATCGCGATGCTCGGGATGGTGTTGATGAAGAAGATGGTCTGCCAGCCGTAATTCTCGGTCAGGTAGCCGCCGATGGTCGGGCCGATGGCGGGCGCGAAGGTCACGGCCAGCGCGAACATCGCCAGGCCCATCGGCTGCTGCGACTTCGGCAGGCGCGTCACCACCATGGTGAAGGCCATGGGGATCAGGACGCCGCCGGCAAATCCCTGCAGGCCGCGCAGCGCGATCATCTGGCCAAGTGTGGTGGCGAAGGCGCAGGCCATGGAGAACAGCGCGAAGGCGACCGTGCTCCAGATCATGTAGCGCTTGAACGAGAACACCCGGCTGAGAAAGCTCGTCAGCGGGATGACGATGATCTCGCCGATCAGGTAGGAGGTCGAGATCCAGGCGCCGTTGTCGACGCCGGTCCCGATGCCGCCCTCGATGTCGAGCAGCGAGGCATTGGTGATCTGGATGTTGAGGATCGCCATGAAGGCGCCGATCGCGCCGGCGATGATCGCGATCCAGGTGGAGAGGCTGGCCTTGTCCTGCGCGGGAAGAGCCTGCGGGAGGACGGCGGCAGTCGGCGTTTGGTTCGGCATGACCCAGCTCCTTGCAAGCCAGGCGCGCGTGCCGGAAGCATGCTCCTCAAGACCGGGGCGCGGCCTTGCGACATGCTCAGGATCGGCTAGCGCGCGTCCGCCACGACATCGGCGTTCGAGACCTTGGTGTTGATCGTCGGCACGACCGACATGCCCGGGCGCAGATCGCCCGCCAGGCCATGGCCGGCGTCGAGCACGATCTTAACCGGAACGCGCTGGACGACCTTGGTGAAGTTGCCGGTCGCGTTGTCCGGGGGCAGCAAGGCGAATTCCTGGCCGCTGGCCGGCGCGATGCTGTCGACATGGCCCTCGACCTTGACGCCCGGGAACATGTCGACCTCGACCTCGACCGCCTGGCCGGGCTTCACCCCGGTGAGCTGCGTCTCCTTGAAGTTCGCGACGATATAGGTGCCGGCGAGCGGCACGACCGCCATGAGCTGCGTGCCGGCCTGCACGTACTGGCCGATGCGCAGCGTGCGGTTGCCGACGACGCCGTCGACCGGGGCGGTGATCTCGGCATAGGACAGGTTGAGTTCGGCCTGGCGCTGCACGGCCTCGTCACGCGCGACGGTCGCCCGTGCCTGGGCGAGATCGGCCTTGATCAGGTCTACCTGCTTCTGCGCTGCGGCGAGCGCTGCCGTGTCGCGGTCGGTTGCGGCGCGGGCAGCCGCGATCTTGGCAACGGCGGCCTGCGCGTTCTGCACGGAGCCGTAGCCGGTCCTGGCCAGGTTCGTGTAGCGGTCATTGTCCTGCTCGGCGAAGGTCTGGTTGGCCTTGTCGACCTCGACGGTCGCCCGGGCRGTGTCGATCAGCGATTGCTGGGCGTCGAGCTGGGCCTGCTTGCTGGCGACGGCGGCGTGGGCAGCCGCGACCTCGGCCTTGGCCTGGTCCAGCGCGACGCGGAGGTCGCGGTCGTCGATCCGGGCGAGGACCTGGCCGGCCTTCACCGGCTCGTTGTCGCGCACCAGCACCGCTCCGATATAGCCCGAGATCTTGGGGGCGATCGTGGTGCTGTCCGCCTTGACATAGGCGTCGTCGGTCGAGACCTCGAAACGGCCGGTCGTCCAGTAATCATGGCCCCAGGAACCGGCGCCAAGCAGAGCGGCCAGCGCGACGCCAGCAAGCGCCGCCTGGCGCAGCCTKCGCTTCGGCTGAACGGGTGCTGCGGGGGAGGCTGCCGCTTCGGCCAGCTTCTCCGCGACGATCCCCGGCACTGCCTCGTTGGCGGGGATGGCGCGTTCGGCGGAAATCCGGTCCTGATGGGTGCTCATCGCTTCAACTCCTGCAGGGCTGGGCGATCAGCCGTTCCTGCAATATGGAAACTTGATGTTTTCTAAAATAGTCGCTACCTTTCCTGTGTCAACGATAATTTGGAAAACCGTCATGGTACAAATTCACGAAACGGTGAAGCGCTGCCGCGGACGGCCACAGACCCGGCCCGACGAGGAGACGATGCGCCTGATCGTCGAGGCTGCGGACCGTGAGTTCCAGTCGAACGGCTATGCCGGCACGAATATCAAGGCGGTGGCGGACCGGGCCGGCGTCTCGACCAAGACGCTCTACAAGCTCGTGCCGACCAAGGCCKGGCTCTTCGAGGCGACGATCCGCCTTCGCATCAGCCGCTTCCTGCTCGATCTGGACGACGAGGTCGGCGAGGAACTCGACCCGCGCGAGGCGCTGGAACGCATCCTGTTCGCCTTCGGCGTGCTGACGCTGAGCGCCGAGACGATCGCCATCAACCGGCTCGTCATCGGCGAGTGCGGGCGCTTCCCCGAGGTCGCGCGCGCTTTTTACCAACTGGCGATCGTGCCGGTGAACGGCGTCATCGAGGCCTGGCTGACGCAGCAGAAGGACAAGGGCACGCTTCGCATCGACGATGTCCATATCGCGTCGGGCATGCTGCGCGGCATGATGATCATGGAGCCGCAGCGCACCGCGATGATGGGGCAGCGCGCCGCACCGCATCGCGACGAGATCGCACTTCGCGCCCGGCAATGCGCCGAGGTCTTCTATAACGGCTGCAGGATGTGAGGCGCCKAGATCTGACGGAGAGGGGGGCTTGGCCGGGCCTGCCTGCCGGTCCCTGGACACAGAGTGCGCATGAGCGGCCGCGCGTCGCTCATTCCGTCGAGTCGAAGTCGTCCTCCCCGCCATTCAGCATCGCGGCCAGTGTGCGCAGGCCGGTATCGAGCTGATCCATCGTCGGGGAGGCCAGCGCCAGCCTGACGGCGTTGGGCGCATGGCCGGGGCTGACGGCGAAGGTCGAGGACGGCGTCAACGCGATGTCGCGCCTGGCTGCCGCCGCGACGAAGGCCTGCGAGCGCCAATGCGCCGGCAAGGTCAGCCAGAGATGATAGCATTTTCCGTTGGTCCGGATGTCGAAGCCGGAGAGACGGTCGGCCGCCAATCTCTGGCGCGCCCGCGCGTCGAGGCGCTTCAGTCTCGCAAGCGCGGCAACGGTGCCGTCGCCCAGCATCCGCTGCGCCGCCGCAAACGCAAATCCCGAGGCGGTCCAGCCGCCCGCGCGCACCGAGGCCGCCACGCTTTCCCGCAGGCGCGGGGGCGACGCGATGAAGCCAAGCGTCAGGCCGGGCGCGACCTTCTTGGAGAGGCTGTCGATGACGATGCAGGACGCGGGCGCCAACGCGGCAAGCGGTGGCTGATCGTCGAGGAAGCCGTAGACATTGTCCTCGATGACCGGAAGCGCGAGTTCCTCGACAACGCGCAGGAGATCGGCTCTGCGCGCCGCATTCATCGTCATGCCCAGCGGATTCTGGACCGCCGGCTGAACATAGATGGCCGAGAGCTGGGCCTCGCGATGCGCCGTTTGCACCGCGTCGGGCCGCAGGCCGTCTTCGTCCATCGCCAGCGGCACCAGCGAAATCCCGAGCCGGGCGGCGATGCTCTTGATGAAGGGGTAGGTCAAGGCCTCCACGCCGCAGCGGCCGCCCGCTGGAACGACCGCAGCGAGCGCTGCGGCAAGGCTCTGGCGGCCATTGCCGGTGAACACGAGCTGTTCGGGCGAGGCGGACCATGCGCCCTGCGACAGATACGTGGCTGCGACGCCTCTCACCGCCGGCGTCCMGATGCTGGTCGCCTGTCGCAACGCGGCATCCAGCGCGGCAGGATTGTCCAGGCCGCCCAGGCTCTTGGCGATCAGCGCGGTCTGGTCGGGAAGGATCGGGTAATTGAACTCGAGGTCGATCCGGCTGCCATGCGGCTCGCCTGGCGCCGCCACGCCACGCCTGGCATCGCCTGAGATGAAGGTGCCCCTGCCGACTTCGCCGACGACGAGGCCGCGGCGCAACAGCTCGGCATAGACGCGGCTCGCCGTCGAGACGGCGATCGCGCGGTCATAGGCGAAGCTGCGCTGCGGCGGCAGGCGGTCGCCCGGCTTGAGCGTGCCGTCGGCGATCTCCGCGGCGATCGCGTCGGCGAGCTTCAGATAATCGGATTTCGACATTATTGCACCGAGGTCAATGTTTCGATTGCTCGGAGCATTATGTCGGATCATTTTGTCCGCATCAACATGATTGAACCGGGAGCCGCGACGTCTTCGGGACTCAAAGCAGCAGGTGGCCCGCTCGGCGAGCGCTTGCGGCTGTGGTGTCGCCTTGCCCGGATCGAGCATTGGGAGACAGGACATGTCTGCAATTCCTTCAATCTCACCTTCCGTGACGCCCATTCCTGCAACCTTCGCCCGGCATGCGGTCGCAGGGACGCCCGGCGCACCGTTCCGGCTGCTCGGCGCCTCTTACCGCTGGATCGCGGGCTATTTCGTCCGCCGCGACGCGATTGCATGGCTTCGCGAATGTGATGACGCGGCATTGCGGGATATCGGCCTGGCGCGGAGCGAGATCGAAGACGCGGTCCGCGGCCTCGTCAGCCCTTCCGGTGGAGCGAGGAGGGGATGATGGCCTCCTCGGCCGCGATGGGCCCTTGCGCAGGCGGAGGCCGGCACGCGTCCTCCATGGAGGCCGCCACATGGACCTGACCTGGGCCACAATCCTGGTCGCCTTTGCCGGCGTCTTCCTGATTGGCTTCATGCGGGGAGCTTTTGGCGGCGGCTTCGCCATCATCGGCATTCCGCTGTTGTCCCTCGTGATGGACCCGGTCACCGCCGGCGGGCTGCTCGCGCCCCTGTTCATCGCGATGGAYCTCTATGCGCTGCGCTACTTCAAGCCCTCGACCTGGTCGAAGCCGGATCTCGTGCTGCTCCTGCCGGGGCTCGTGATCGGCATCGGGGCGGGCTTTCTGCTGTTCCGCTCTCTTGACCACCGGACCGTCACGCTCGCGATGGGGGTGATCACCCTGATCTTCGTCGGCCTCTGGCTTGTCGGAGGCGCTGAGGTGACGACCCGGCCGCGTTCGACGCCGAAGGCGATCACGGCCGGTCTCGCCTCGGGTGTCACGACCATGGTCGCCCATTCCGGCGGACCGCCGCTGGCGATGTATCTGCTGCCGCTCGGCCTCGGCAAGGAGATCTATGCGGGCACCACGAGCCTGTTCTTCACGGTCGGCAACGCGACCAAGCTGGTGCCGTGGCTGCTGCTGGTGAAGCCGAGCGCCCATGTCTGGACCTTGATGGCGCTTTGCCTGCTCGCCATTCCCATGGGCGTCGGGCTGGGCTGGCGGCTGCACGGCGCGCTCGACCAGCGCCAGATCTATCGCGCCTGCTACGCGCTGCTGGTCGTGACGGCGCTGAAATTGCTCTGGGACGGCATTTCTGGATTTTGGGGCTGAGCGCGACTGTCTGCACCTCGCGCTTTCACGGGGCCAGGCCGATGGCTGCCGCAGCCTTGCGGTAGCGCATCTGGGTATCCGCTTCGAACCTGAACGTAGTCAGGAAATCGTCGAGCCGGTAACCCGGGTTGAGGGCATGGATGCGTGCGACGTGGGTGCGCGCCTCCTCGATACGGCCGGCAAKCGCGAGGCAATGCGCGGCGATGGCCAGGATGTGCACATGCGCATTGGGGCGCGCGGCCGCCTTCACGCCCCAATGCGCCGCCTCCGCGAAGGCGCCCAGCCTGACCAGCGCCATCGCACGCGTGCCCAGAATGCCAAACAGCAAGGGATCATGCGGGCTCAGCAGACGGGAGTGGTCGGACGCCGCGATCGCGGTTTCGGGATCCCCCGCCTGGCAGTGGACGAAGGCGAGAGCGTAATGCCCGAGCGCGAAATTCGGGCTGAGCGCCACGGACCGTTCCAGCGCGCCGATGGCTTCGGCTTGATCGCCGGCGAGCCACATGGCTCGTCCCATCGACCAATGGGCGGCGGGATTCTGCTCGTCGATCAACAGGCTCTGTTCGGYGGTTTCGATGGCCCGTCGGACTTCGTCATTCCGTTCGCCCCAGCGCTGGAAGGCCCTTTGCCAATGCGTGAAGGACAGGCCGGCCTGGGCGCGCGAAAAGGTCGGATCGAGCTGCGCCGAGCGGCGGAAGAACGCCGCGGCCTGCTCATTTTCCGCGGCGGTGAAGCGGTACATGTGCCAGAGCCCGCGATGATAGGCTTCCCACGCGTCGAGCGACTCCGGAGGTCTCAGGATCGCGCGATTGCGCTCCGCGGTCTCGATTTCGGAAGCGATCGCCGAAACGATGCCGTTGCCGATCTCGTCGAGCACGGCGAGMCGATCGAGCGAAGAGGCCTCGAACCGGTCCGTCCAGACGATATGCGCACTCGCCGCCTCGACGACTTCGATGACGGCGGTGGTGGCGCGCTCGTGCCGCTCCAGCAGCCCGGTGACGACATAGCGGACGCCCAGCCGCTCGCCGATCTCGCGATATCCCAGCTGCTCCGGCGCAATCGCGAAGACCGAGCCGCGCGCGATGACGAAGAGCCCACGCAGGCGCGCCAGGCGGCTGATCACGTCATGTGTCAGGGCGTTGCCGAGATCGCTGGGGCCGATGCCGTTCGCGCTCACTTCCTGGAGCGGCATGATCGCAACGGAAATCCGGTGCTGCGCCGAAGGCTCTGTCGTCTCATGGCCGGCGGCCTCGGCGGCGACGGACGCGGGCGTMGTCCTCAACTCCCTCCAGGCGGCCGCGATGGGGGCAAAATCGATGCCGTCGGCCGCGAAACTCCTGGCGGTCCTCTCGAGGTGCCGGGTGCAGTCGTCGATCAGGCGCCGATCGTAGAGTTCGGCCAGGAACCGGGCGTGCGCGCCGATATCGAACGGCGAAAGCTCGATCCATCTGCGGGCCGCGGCCCAGCCTGCTGGCGTTCCCCTCGCTGTCCTGCGCGCCGTCTCGGCCACCAATGCGATTTCGAACGAGCGGAACTCGCTCCGGCGGCTCGCCACCCAGTGTTCGAACTCGATGCTCTGGGCGAGCTCGGTGCCTTCCAGGAATTCTTGCTCCGCCGCGGCAGTGAGCGACTGCAGCTCCGTGTCGCCAAGCCGCCCGAAGCCGGCTTCGGCAGCCGCAAGCAGGCGCAGGACATCGACATCGCAGCCCGCGAGATCGAGCGCGATGCCGTCATCGCAGGCTAAGACGCGACGATGAGCGGGGTCGTCGACCAGCGCTCGCAGCTTGCTGAGGCACCATCTCAGCTCGCCGCGCGGATCGTCGGGGACCTGCCATAACAGGCTGCAGAGGCGCTCGCGGGGAACCGGACGCGAAGCCAGCGCGAGATAGGCAAGCAGCGCCCGCACCTTGCGCGAGGGCGGAAGCGTCTCGGCCGCACCGGCGCGCAGGAGCTTCAGCGGACCGAGGAGCCGGAGCTCGAGCTCGGGCCTTGAAAAATCGGCATCGGAACCCTGCGATTCCATGCGCACTCCAACGGTGGCTCCCACGCGGAGTACCCCACCGCCATCCTAGCATCCCCTGACTATCCGCACAGCCGGAAGCTGCGGCGGCTGGGATGGCCACCGCCGGAAGTCAGTCATGAAGGAGGGAAACCATGCCTTCGATGGACATTTCGAGGACGACGCAAGGTCGGGGCCGCCTGTTCGAAACCGTGCTCGACACGATTGGCGACACCCCGGCCATCCGCATCAACAATCTCGGCGTCGATCACGCCACGATCTATGTGAAGGCCGAATTCTTCAATCCGGCCGCCTCGGTCAAGGACAGGCTGGCGGTGGCCATCATCGAGGAGGCCGAGCGCAGCGGCGCCTTGCGGCCCGGGCAGACGGTCGTCGAGGCGACCAGCGGCAATACCGGCATCGGGCTCGCCATGGTCTGTGCGCAGAAGGGCTATCCGCTCGTCGTCACCATGGCGGATAGTTTTTCGGTCGAACGTCGGCTGCTGATGCGGATGCTCGGCGCGAAGGTCGTGCTGACGCCGCGGGCGCAAAAGGGGTTCGGCATGTATCTGAAGGCCGTCGAACTGGCCGAGAAGAATGGCTGGTTCCTTGCCCGGCAGTTCGAGACCAAGGCCAATGCCGCCATCCACGAGGCCACCACAGGCCGCGAGATCGTCGGCGATTTCGCCGGCTCACGCCTCGACTATTTCGTCACCGGCTACGGTACCGGCGGTACGGTGGTCGGCGTGTCGCGCGTGCTCAGGCGGGAACGTCCGGAGACGAAGATCGTCCTGAGCGAGCCGGCGAATGCGCGGCTGATCGGCAGCGGCCAGAGCCAGCAGCGTGGTGCGGGAGGCGCGCCATCGGCTAGCCATCCCGCCTTCGAGCCGCATCCGATCCAGGGCTGGACGCCGGATTTCATCCCCGATGTGCTGCAGGAGGCGATCGACGAGCATTACTATGACGACGTGGTTCCGATTGCCGGACCGAAGGCGATCGAGTGGGCCCGGCTGCTGGCGCAAAAGGAAGGGATCTTCACCGGCATCTCGGGGGGAGCGAGTTTTGGCGTCGCCCGGGAGGTCGCTGCTACGGCGCCGGCGGGCTCCGTCATCCTGTGCATGCTGCCCGACACCGGCGAGCGCTACCTCTCGACCCCGATGTTCGACGCGATCGAACCCGGGATGGACGCGGACGAACTGGCATTGTCGCAATCGACGCCCGGTTTCCAGATCGCTGCCGAATAGCGCGGAGGAGACAGTCATGGACGCGCGTGTGGGACCATTGATGCAGACGGATCCCGACGGATATGGCGGGGAGGAAACGCTCGATCCGCAGGAATGGGACGCGGTTGCCGCGCTGGCGCATCGCGTCGTCGACGACGCGGTCCGCCATCTCAGGGATCTGCGCGAACGGCCGGTCTGGCGGCCGATGCCGGGCGAGGTCGAGGCGCTGTTCCGCGCCCCCGTGCCCGATCAGCCCAGGCCGATCGAGCAGGTCTACGGCCTGGTGCGCGACAGCGTGCTGGCCTATCCGATGGGCAATATCCATCCCCGCTTCTGGTCGTGGTTCATGGGGGCGGGCAATTTCTCCGGTGCGCTCGGCGACTTCATCGCCGCCGTTCAGGGCTCGAACCTGGGCGGCGGGAGCCATGCTGCTGCCCGGCTCGACCAGCAGGTCGTCGGCTGGCTGCGCGATATGGTCGGCCTGCCGTCTTCGGCCAGCGGCACTCTTGTCAGCGGCGGCTCGGTGGCGAACCTGATCGGGCTGACCGTCGCGCGCAACACGGCGGCGGGGATCGATCTGCGCGAGCACGGGGTCGCCGCGCTGGATCTGCCCTTGCGCTATTATGCATCCGATCAGGTCCATTCCTGCCACCGCAAGACCGTCGAGGCACTCGGGCTCGGCAACAAGGCCTTGCGCCGGATTCCGACCGGCCCCAGCTGCCGGATCGACCTGGATGCGCTGCAGGCCGCGATCGCGCAGGACCGCGCCGAGGGCTTTCATCCCGCCTGCATCATCGGCACGGCCGGCACCGTCAATTCCGGTGCTGTCGACGATCTGGCGGCGCTCGCCGACATCGCGGCCGATGAAAACATCTKGTTCCATGTCGACGGCTGCATTGGCGCCCTGCTGACGATCGCACCGAAGAACGCCTGGCGGGTGAGGGGTATCGAGCGCGCCGATTCCGTGGCGCTCGATCCGCACAAATGGCTCCACGCTCCGTTCGAGGTCGGCTGCGCTCTGATCCGTGACCGGGCAAGCCACAGGAACAGCTTTGCCGTCTCCCCGGAATATCTGCAGACCACTACGCGGGGCATCGCGTCTGGGGACTGGCTATACGAATATGGGCTGCAGACGACGCGCGGTTTCAGCGCCCTCAAGGTCTGGATGGCGCTGATGGAGCACGGCGTTGCGAAATTCGGCCGCCTGATCGACCAGAACATCGCGCAGGCCGCCTATCTCGCCGAGCTGATCCGGTCGCAGCCGGCCCTGGAGCTGGTTGCCCAGCCGGAGATCAATATCGTCTGCTTTCGTGTCGCTCCGGAGGGCCGTGACGAGGAGCGCGTCAAGCAGATCAATGTCGAGATCATGCTTCGCCTCCAGGAGACCGGCATTGCTGCCCTGTCCGACACGACGCTCCGGGGGCGGCACTGCCTGCGCGTGGCGATCTGCAATCACAGGACGAGGCTGGAGGATCTGGATCAGCTTGTGGCCGCCGTGCTGAACCTTCGAACGGGTATGGCAGAGCAGGCAGCCTGAGGGGCTGAGGTCAACGTCTCGCCCCCGCGAGCACTGTTGCACGGCGAAACGGGTTGAATCCTGCCGCAGTCGGTCCATGCTAGTCTCAGTTTTCGGGTCGGAAGTACATCACGGAAGGAAAACGTGCATGTCCACGAACCTCGATCAGATCCGCGACCAGCAGCGCGACACCTGGGATCGTTTTTCCGCCGGCTGGAAGACATGGGATCGCCTGGTCCTGAGTTGGCTTGCTCCCTTCGGTGCGGCGATGATCAGACAGGCCGATCTCCATGACGATTCCCATGTCCTGGATGTGGCTGCCGGCACCGGCGAGCCGGGGCTCTCGGCGGCGGCGCTGGTCCCGCGGGGGCGCGTGACCGTGACCGACCTCTCGCAAGCCATGCTGGCGGTAGCGGCAGAGAACGCTGCGCGTCGCGGCCTGCGGAATTTCGACACCAGACCGTGCGATGCCGGTGCGTTGCCCTTCGACGATGCGAGCTTCGACGCCGTACTCTGCCGCTTTGGCTTCATGTTCTTCCCCGACATCGATGCAGCGGCGCGCGAGTTCGCACGCGTGGCTAAGCCGAACGCTCGCATTTGCGCCGCCGTGTGGAGCGCCCCGGAGAAGAATCCCTGGGCAACGACCATCATGGGCACGATTGCGCGTCATGTTGAGATGCCGCCACCGCCACCGGGTTCGCCAGGCCTGTTTCGCTGCGCGCCGGAGGGCCTGATGCGTTCCGCCTTTGCCGCAGCGGGCTTGCACGACATCACCGAAGAGGAGGTGTCGGCCGAGATGGTTCACGAGACGCCGGAGCAATACTGGCAGTTCATGAACGACATCGCCGCCCCGGTCGTTGCCGGGCTCGCCAAGGCCGATGCTGAGACGGCGGAGCGGATCCGCAGCGAAGTCCTCGACCTGGCGCGCCAGTCCATCCGGGACGGCAAACTGCGCCTGATGTCGACTGCAAGGGTGATCGTCGGCTCGCGCTAGGACCCGGCGCGTGCGTTCACGACCAAGGCATCGGCGCGTGGCTGTCATTGGGGCGGGTCTGCGCCGGGGCGCGTGCGGACCGTCGCTATCGTCCCGACCAGGGCCAGGACGCCGGGAATGGGCCCCAAGCGAACGCCATTCCCGTGCTGTCGAGGAGAGGGATCGTGATCAGGCTGGGCGCGAAGGCGTCTCTGCGGCCGGCCAAAGCCGACGGCCTGGTCCTGCACTCGGCCCCGGCATGGTCATCGACACGGGCTCAGGCAGCGCCAGGCTCTGGAACCGATCCGCCAACCCGCCGAAGGGCTCGTCGCGCCGAGCCCTTCTCCATGCCCCGCCTGCGATCGTCAGGCGGCGTGGCTGCGGCGCGGCAGCTTCCAGTCCGGGCGGGCGAAATGGCAGGTGTACCCCCCGGGCTGGCGCTCGAGATAATCCTGGTGTTCCGGCTCGGCCTCCCAGAAGTCGGAGACCGGCACCAGTTCGGTGACGACTTTTCCCGGCCACAGGCCCGAGGCATCGACATCGGCGATCGTCTCCTCCGCCACTTTCCTTTGCTCTTCGGACCCGTAGAGGATCATCGAGCGATAGCTCAGGCCCATATCGTTGCCCTGCCGGTTCTTCGTGGTCGGGTCGTGAATCTGGAAGAAGAATTCGAGCATATCCCTGAAACTCGTCTTCTCCGGGTCGAAGACGATCTCGATCGCCTCGGCGTGGGTGCCATGATTGCGATAGGTCGCATTCGGCACGTCGCCGCCGGAATAGCCGACCCGGGTGGAAATGACGCCGGGGCGACGCCGGATCAGATCCTGCATCCCCCAAAAGCAGCCACCAGCCAGCACGGCCCGTTCAGTTGCGCCAGTCATTGCTCTTCTCCTTCTTCAGCCGATCGCATGCGAAACAGTGCTTCGTCTGGCAAGTAATCGCCAAGGGGGGTGATCGCCAGGGGGCGATCGCCATGGCTTTATCGCCAGAGATGACGTGCAAGGAGGGCGTGTCGATGGCCGTGCGCGTCCAGGTAAGGCAAATTCACGTCACGCTACGCGACCTGCTTCAGGGCCTGCTCCAAGTCGGCGATGAGGTCGGCGGGCTCCTCCAGGCCGACATTCAGCCGGACGATCCGGCCATCATAGCCGCGCTGGGTCCGCGGTAGCGGCGGGTAGGCCATCGCCAGGCTATGCGTGCCGCCCCAGCTGAAGCCCAGCGGAACAGGCGCAGCGCCTCGACGACATCTGTGACGCGCTGCGTATCCCAGCCCGGCTCGAACACCACCGAGAACACGCTCGCCGAGCCGGTGAAATCGCGCCGCCAGATCTCGTGCCCCGGACAGTCCGGCAGGGCCGGGTGGAGCACGAGCGCGACCTCGGGGCGCGCCTTGAGCCAGTGGGCGATCTCCAGCGTCGTCCTCTCCAGGCGGTCGAGGCGAACGGCCAGCGTCTCCAGACCGCGCAGGGCAAGCGCGCAATCGTCCGGTGATACCGCCATGCCGAGCAGGCGGTGTGTCGCGCCGATCCGCTCCTGCGCCTCCGCCGTCCCGACCGAGACGGTGCCGAGCAGGATGTCGCTATGGCCGCCGACATATTTGGTCAGCGCCTGCATGCTGACATCGACCCCATGCGCGAAGGCATCGAACAACACGCCCGCCGCATAGGTGTTGTCGAGCGCCACAGGTACGCCCGCCGCATGCGCTGTGGCGACGATGGCCGGCACGTCCTGCACCTCCATGGTGATCGTGCCGGGGCTCTCGCACCAGATCAGCCGCGTGTTTCGCCGGATCAGCGCAGCGATGCCGGAGCCGATCAGCGGATCATAGGTCTCGACCGTGATGCCGAGCCCGGCCAGCAGCTCATCGGCGAGTTCGCGGTTGGGCCCATAGGCGGTCTCGGGCAGGAGGGCGTGATCGCCCGCACGGCAGAAGGCGAGATAGATCAGCGCGATCGCCGCCTGGCCGCCCGGCACGACGAAGCTCGCGCGCGCGCCTTCGAGGTCGGCGATGCGCAGCGCGAGTTCGCGCGTCGTCGGCGTGCCGTAGAGGCCGTAGGAGTAGCCTTCGCCGCGCCAGTCGTCGCGAGCCTCGGCGACGCGCTCGAACAGCACGGTCGAGCCGCGATGAATGGCGGGGACGAGGGCGCGAAAATCCTGCGATGCGGCCACCCTGGGGTGCACGAGCTTGGTCCGCCAATGCCGGGCGGGATTGTCGTCGGTCATTGCGCCTCACCGAATCGCCGGGGTCGACAGCCCCCTGAGCCAGCAAGGGTGGGGGCCGCTCCCCGCCGCTGTCAAAGGGGACGGGGCGATCGCTAGGGGGCTCCGACACAACTTATCGCTGCATCGGGATCGAAATCGCCCTTCGCGCGTTAAACCTCTGCGCCACCAAGCGAGCGCGAGGAGTAGACGATGACGACGATGAGGCAGACAGCCGTTTCTTTCGCGGCCCTTCTGATGCTGGCATCACCCGCCTTGGCGCAGTCGCCGCCGCTCGGGCCTTCGACCGGCACTGTTCGCATCGAGCAGGTTTCCGCCGGTTTCATCGCCTCGGGCGAGGCGGGCGGCGGCACCTTGCGCTTTCAGGGCCGCTCCTATCCGATCTCGGTCGGCGGCCTTGGCATCGGCTCCATCGGCGCATCGCGCACGGTCGCAACCGGGACGGTCTACGGGCTGCGCAAAGTGTCTGATTTCGCCGGCGCTTATGTCCAGCTGAAGGAAGGCTGGGCGGTTGGCAGGCAGGGCGGCGGCAATGTCTATCTGCGCAACGACAAGGGCGTGACCCTGCGATTGGCGACGCGCCGGCAAGGGCTTCAGCTTTCGCTCGGCGCAGATGGCGTGCTGATCGGCTTCAAGCAGTAGAAGACCATCCGGCAACCAGTTCACCGGACCGGATCTCGCATCCGGTCCGACCCTTGCGTAGCAAGGGAGGCAGTTTCCGTCCAAAAGTAGAGGGATCAGGAATCCATCTGATCTCGGCTGCTCACGACGCGTCCGACTGGCTCGCCCGGACATTCCCCCTTGCGTCTGCGCCATGCGCCGGTCAGCGGGCTGATGTTTTAAGATAGTCTTCGACCCGGCTCAGCAACAGCGCGCAGCGTTGGAGCGTTGCTTCCGTGTCTCCAAGGTTCTCGCGGTCGAGCACCGCGAACTCCCTGATCATCGATCCCGGCGGGAATTGCTGCCAGCTGAGGTCAATGTGATACCAATCCTCGCCGACCGGCAGGCCGTTCCAGAAATGGGTTTCGTCACTTTCGCCCGTCCACACCATTCCCTTGATGATTTCCGTTTGCGGGTAATAGTGCTGCACGACCCGTGAGGTTGGGTAACACTGACCAAGGGCGGGATTGCCGGGCTTCACAGCCGCCTTGTACGAGGTTCGTCCGTCCCAGGACGCCTCTAAAGCCTCGCGAAGGCGCAACATTCGGTCCTGGAGCTTGGTCTGGTTCGGCATGGCGACTCCCATGGGTTCCGGCATCGGATCCTGCTGAGGTTCAAGCTCGCTCCGATGGATCTTGCGTCGCACGCGACCAGTCACGCTCTCAGTCCCGATGGCGCCTCACCCTCGCGCAACGCGGCTTCGTCACTCGCAACAGGAAGCGCGCGGAACAGGGCCGCGATCATGTGGACGAAGAAATCGCACATGCGCGGGTMGCCCGATTGCGCACGGCCTTCGGAGAGCCGTTCGACCCGGCGGTCGGCGACATGCATCAGGAGCGCTCCGAGCGCATATTCATAGCCCCAGACCATTGTCTCGCGTGAGCGGCCGGGCAGGGCCTGCATCATCGCATCGATCAGGCTATGCGCCAGACGGTCATAGACGCGCTCGATGATCGCGCTCGCCTCCGGCCCTGGATCCCAGGCGGTGCGGGCGACCAGCAACGAGAATGCGTCTGCGCCGGCTTCCCGCAGGCGAATGACCGGCTCAGCCCAGGCCCGGACCAGATCCTCGACCGCATGGGGATTGGCGCCGGAGATATCGACCGCGGCAATCCTGTCGATGCGCTCGGTGACGTAGCCGCTGCGATGCGCGAAGACCGCGGAGAACAGGTCCTCCTTGCGCCCAAAGTGATAGCCGACAAGGGCAAGCGGCACCTTGGCCGCGCCCGCGATGTCGCGGACCGAAACGCCGGAATAGCCACGTTCGGCGAACAGGGCCTCGGCCGCGCTGAGGATCGCGAGCCGCCGATCTTGCGCCGCCTCGGCCTTCCGCGAACGTTTTGCCTCGCCCGGTCCGGTCATGCCGCCCGCTCCATCAGCACTCCTCGTCGATGATCTTGTACGATCGTCCAAGATATCCTATCCCATTCCCGACGCCGGCAAGCCCGGCATGCGGCTGGCGGCGATGAACCTGATCGATCTGTCCATTCCCCTAGAAAACGACGTACCGGCCGATCCGCCCTTCCAGAAGGTCAGGATCGACTACCGCCATCACGGTGAGACGGCGACGGAAATCGCCGCTGCCTTTCCGGGTCTGCGCCCCGAACAGCTTCCGGACGGCCAGGGCTGGGCGGTTGAGCAGGTCAATATCTCGACCCATAACGGCACCCATGTCGATGCCCCCTGGCATTATCATCCGACGATGGATGGCGGCGTGCGGGCCGCGACGATCGATGAATTGCCGCTCGACTGGTTCATCAGGCCGGGCGTGAAGCTCGATTTTCGCGATATGCCGGACGGGCATGTCGTGACGCCGGACGAAATCGACGCCGAACTCCGGCGCATCGGCCATCGCCTGCAGCCCTTCGAGATCGTCGTCGCCAACACCCGCGCCGGCCAGCGCTATGGCGAGGCCGACTATATCCATTCCGGCTGCGGTTTTGGGCGAGCGGCCACGCTGCATCTCGTCCGGCAGGGCATCCGCGTCGTCGGCACCGATGGCTGGAGCTGGGATGCTCCGTTCAGCCATACCGCGCGCCGCTTCGCCGAGACCGGCGACGCCTCGCTGATCTGGGAAGGCCACAAGGCCGGCCGGGAGGCGGGCTACTGCCAGATCGAGAAGCTGCACAATCTGGAAGCGMTGCCGCCGACGGGATTCACCATCTCCTGCCTGCCGGTGAAGGTGAAGGGCGGCTCGGCCGGCTGGACCCGGGCTGTCGCCATTCTGAACGCATGACATCGCAGGCATAGGTCGAAACACAACGGCCGATCCCGGGGAGGGGCATATGGGCAAGGTCATCATMACCTGTGCGGTCACGGGCGGCATTCATACGCCGACCATGTCCGAGCACCTGCCGATCACGCCGGGCGAGATCGCCCAGCAGGCGATCGAGGCGGCGGAGGCCGGCGCCGCCATCCTGCATCTGCATGCGCGCGATCCCAGGGATGGGCGGCCGACGCCCAATCCGGCCGTGTTCATGGAGTTCCTGCCGCGGATCAAGCAGGCGACCGATGCGGTGATCAACATCACCACGGGCGGCGGTCTCAACATGACCGTCGAGGAGCGTCTTGCCGCGCCGCTGCAGGCCGCGCCCGAGATGTGCTCGCTCAACATGGGCTCGATGAACTTTGCGCTGCATCCGCTCGCCAAGCGCTACAGCAACTGGAAACATGGCTGGGAAGAGCCCTATCTCTCCGGCACGAAGGATTTCATCTTCCGCAACACCTTCGCCGATATCGAGCGGATCTATAAGCTGCTCGGCGAGGGGCACGGCACCAAGTTCGAGCATGAATGCTACGATGTGGGCCATCTCTACAACCTCGCCCATTGCCTCGATCAGGGCTGGTTCAAGCCTCCGGTCTTCCTGCAGCTGATCTTCGGGATTCTCGGCGGCATCGGCGCCGACATGGACAATCTGATGTTCATGAAGCGTACGGCCGACAAGCTGTTCGGCAAGGACTATCAGTGGTCCGTGCTGGCCGCGGGCCGCCACCAGATGCCGTTCTGCACGCAGGCCGCGATGATKGGCGGCAATGTCCGCGTCGGCCTCGAGGACAGCCTGTTCATCGGCCGCGGGCAGCTCGCCCGCAGCAATGCCGAGCAGGTCGCCAAGATCCGGCGCATTGTCGAGGAACTCGGAATGGAGATCGCGACGCCGGCGGAAGCACGCGCCACGCTCGGGCTGAAGGGCGGCGACCAGGTGAACTTCTGAGGCGCGCCATGGCGGGGACATCCAATCCGATCGACGGCTTCACGGTCGATCCAGCGGCGATCAGCTATGTCGGCGAGTGCCTGCAGCGCCCGGAATGCATCCTGGCCGAGCGCGACGGCACGCTCTGGTCAGCCGATGCGCGCGGCGGTGTCGTGCGCATCGTCCCGAACGGGCACCAGCGGCTGATCGTGCAGCAGGCGAGCCGCGGCTTTGCCGAGGCCGGAAACGACGAGGACCGCTTCGTCGCCGGCACCTTGCCGAACGGGCTGGCCTTTGCCCGCAATGGCGACATCCTGATCTCGAATTTCGGGACCGACCGGCTCGAGATCATGACCCGGGACGGGCAGACGCGCGTCCTGATCGACAACATCGGCGGCGAGCCGATCGGCAAGGTCAATTTCGTGCTGCGCGACAGCCGGGACCGGATCTGGTTGACGATCTCGACCCGGACGAAGAACTGGATGAAGGCGATGAGCCCCGCGATCCGGGACGGCTATGTCGCGCTCTATGATGGCGGGCGCCTGCGCGTCGTCGCCGACGGCTTCCATTTCACCAACGAGATCAGGCTCGATGCCGCCGAGGAGTGGCTCTATGTCGTCGAGACCTGCGGCCGCCGCGTGACGCGGCTGCGTGTCGGCGGGGATGGCAGCCTTTCGCAGCGAGAGACATTCGGCCCCAGCGATCATGGCGCCTTCATCGACGGCATCGCCTTCGACGCCCACGGCAATCTCTGGGGCACCCATGTCATGACCGACCGCATTTTTGCGATCACGCCCGACGGCGACCTGCGCATCCTGCTCGACGATGATCGCGGCAGCGCGGCGGGCAGGGCGCTGATGGCGGCCTTCGCCCGCGACGAGGCGACGCCCGAGCTGATGCTCGCCTGTGGCGGCRGCATCGCCCCCTGGTTCGCCAGCATCACCTTTGGCGGTCCCGATCTGCGCACCGCCTATATCGGCAGCCTGAKGGGCACGCGCATTCCGACATTCCGGTCACCTGTTGCCGGATTGCCGCTGGCTCATTGGCACGGGAACGATCGACCCGCCTGACGGTCGACGGATTGGGAGGATTTGGAATGCGGATCAAGTTCGTAGCAGCGACGGTCGCGCTGGCGCTCGGGTGGCCGGGTCTCGCGGCCAAGGCGGAGATCTCCGACGGAGTCGTCAAGATCGGCGTCCTCACCGACATGTCCGGCGTCTATTCCGACATCACCGGCAAGGGATCGGTGCTGGCGACAAGGATGGCGATCGATGATTGCCTTGCGGCCGAATGCGCCGGCATGACGATCGAAACCGTCTCGGCCGATCATCAGAACAAGGCCGATGTCGCCTCCGTGATCGCGCGCGAATGGATCGACCAGCAGAAGGTCGATGTCCTCGCCGACATGTCGAACGCCTCGCTCCAGCTCGCCTTGCCGCCGCTGCTGAAGGAGAAGAACCGGGTCGGCCTGTTTCCGGGCGGCACGGCGCGGCTGACCGGTGACGCCTGCCAGCCCGATCATATCGTGCAATGGATGTGGGACACCTATGTCCAGGTCTCCGGGGTCGCGAATGCGCTGACGAAGCCCGGCTCGAAATGGTATCTGGTGACGGCGAATTATGCGCTGGGACACCAGCTCGAAGCCGATACCAAGACCCTGGTGACGGCCAAGGGCGGGAACTATCTCGGCTCGGTCCGGCATGCCTTTCCCGCAACCGAATTATCGTCGCAGCTCCTGACCGCGCAAGGCTCGGGCGCCGACATCATCGCGCTGGCCAATGCCGGTGGCGACACGATCGCCGGGATCAAGACGGCGCGGGACTTTGGCGTCGGCCAGGGCGCCCAGAAGCTGGTCGCCTTCTTCATGACCGTGATGGATGTGAAGAGCGTCGGCCTCCAGGGCGCGCAGGGCACCGTGCTGACGGAAGGCTTCTACTGGAACCTGGATGATCGGACGCGCGCCTTCTCCGAGCGCTTCAAGGCGAAGAACGGCACCGTTCCCTCGGCCATCCATGCCGGAATCTATTCGGCGGTCCGGCATTATCTCAAGGCGGTCGCAGCCGCGAAATCGGACGATGCCAAGACGGTCATCGCCAAGATGCGCGAGATCCCGATCGAGGACGATGTCGTGCGCAACGCGAAGCTGCGCGAGGACGGACGCATGGTCCATGACTTCTACGTCTTCCAGGTGAAGAAGCCGGAGGAGTCGAAGGGCGACTGGGACTTCTACAACCTCGTCGCGACCATCCCCGGAGACCAGGCCTTCCGCTCGCTCGCAGACGGCGCCTGCCCGGCTCTCAAGAAATAGAGAGGCGTCGCCGATGGTCTGGGGTTGGGGATGTCATCGCCCTGGCCTCCAGGCCAGCAGCGACGCCGCCGCGCGCGCCGCCGGTTTCGTGGAGACCGGGACGGGGTGTTTGGTGACGCTGGAGTCGGCGCCTGTACCACCTTCCGGCTCATCGCCATCTATGTCATGATCACCATCATTGACTTCGCGCATTGCTTCGACATGACGCAATGGAGCCGGCGGCTCGAGCGGAGGCTGCATGTCGCTCCTTGATCTGAATGACGTGGTCAAGCGCTACGGCCAGCACACGGTCTTGAATGGCGTGTCGCTCACCGTCGCGAAGGGGGAGATCATCGCCGTCATCGGCCGCTCGGGCTCGGGCAAGAGCACCTTGCTGCGCTGCGTGAACGGGCTGGAGCCTATCCAGGGCGGCACCATCTCCTTCAACGGCACCGTGGTCAACGATCCCGGCACGGATCTGCGCAAGCTGCGCCTGCATGTCGGCATCGTGTTCCAGAGCTTCAATCTCTTCCCGCATCTCAGCGCCGAGGAGAACATCACGCTAGCGCCCAATGTGGTGAAGGGGGTGCCGCTGGCCGAGGCACGGCGCCTGGCCGAAACCGTGCTGCGAAAGGTGGGACTGGCCGAGAAGATCGATCCCTATCCCGATCAGCTCTCCGGCGGTCAGCAGCAATGTCTGGCCATCGCGCGTTCGCTGGCGATGTTGCCGCAACTCATCCTGTTCGACGATCCGGAGCTGGTCGGCGAGGTGCCGAAACTGCTGGAGGAGATGGTGCGCGACGGCATGACCATCATGCTGGTGACCCACGACATCGGCTTTGCCTGCAAGGTCGCCAACCGCGTGGCGTTCATGCACCAGGGCCTGATCTGGGAGGAAGGTCCCGCGGCCGCGACACTCGCCCGGCCTCGCACGCCAGAGCTCGAGACGTTTCTAAGCGCAGTCCTATTGCATTGAGCTCACCGCCGGCAGGAGCAAATTAAGCGGGTCGAACGTCGGCTTAAGGGGGGCAGCTGCTGGCGAGGGCGGAGATCGAGGGGCATGAGGATGCATGTCAGTCGGGAACCGCGGGCCTTAGCGAGCGAGTTTCGCGACCGACCGCGCCGGGCCTCACATCGTTCCCAGCAGGGCGGTAGCGGCCAGCAGCGCCCCGGTCAGGATGTTCGCCAGGAACAGCCCGAAATTCACGTCGGGGCGGGMAAGGTCGATCCGCCAGGTCTGCCAGGCCAGATGCGCGGCGATCAGCAGCATGCCGATGGCGTAGGGCAGCGACATGCCCAGCAGCCAGCCACCAAGCGACCAGGCTGCAAGCGTCAGCGCATAGAACAGCCCAACCCACGCCTTGCCGTGCCGCCCGAACAGGATCGCCGTCGATTTCAGCCCGAGGCGGCTATMGTCCTTTACGTCGACATAGGCATAGACGGTATCGTAGCCGATCTGCCAGGCGATGGCCCCGGCCCACATCAGCACCGCGCCGGGCGGGATTTGTCCCGCGACCTCGGCCCATGCCATGAGCATGCCCCAATTGAAGGCCGCGCCCAGGACGGCTTGCGGCCAATGGGTGAAACGCTTGCAAAGCGGGTAGATGAACACGAGCGGGAGTACGCAGAGCGCGACCAGAGCTGTGTATGGGGCAAGGCCAAGCAGCAGCGCAGCCGCCAGCGCGAGCTGGACGCCCAGAAAGACGAAGGCTTGTCGCGTGCCGATCTGCCCGCTTGCCAACGGCCTGAAGCGGGTTCGCTCGACATGGCCGTCAAAGTTCCGATCGGCGATATCGTTGATGGTGGAGCCGGCGCTTCGCATCAGCAACGCACCGAGCAAGAAGATGGCCAGGAGCCCGAGGTCGGGAACGCCATGGGAGGCCTGGATCAAGGCGGCCCAACAGGGGAACAACGTGAGCCATATGCCCACGGGGCGATCGAGCCGCGCCAGCCGCGTATAGGGCCGCCATGCGGCCGGCAGCCGGCGGTCGACCCAATCGCCCTGATGGATGTCGCTTAAGTCCGGACGGCTTGCCGTTGTCATGACCAGATCTATGTCCTGTCGCGAACTTCCGATGAACGCGACAGTCTTGTCCGCGATTCCAGCACCATCGCAGAGTGGAATTTGTGCGCCAAGGATCGGCGTCGGCACCGGGGGCGACGCGGCGCGCCATCCGCTTCCGACAAGCGCTCCAGCAGCATGTCGCCTATCTCCGGCGGCGCCTGTCATATCCTGAGAAGAAGCGGTCGATGGTCCGAGACCTCGGGATGCTCGACCACCGTGAATTCGATCACGTCGATGCTGCTGCGCACGAGCATATAGTCGGCGTAGCGACTGGCCTTCTTGTAGTGCGAGGTTCGGGTGTCGGTGCATCCGGTCGCCGTGACGAGGTCGTGCAAGCCGATCTCGGCCAGGATGTCGAACGTCCGGCTGCCAGGTTCGACATTGAAATCGCCGCAGACGACCAGGCGCTCCCCCGGCGGCGCGACATTCGCGATCAACCGCGCGAAGCGCGTCGCCTGCTCCAGGCGCTCTTGTGTGTCCAGCTTGCCCGCGAGGTCGCGAAGCCCATGCATATGCGCGATGGTGATCGGCCACCCCCGTTCGAAATCGAAAAGTCGGATGACGTGAGCGTTGCGCGACCTGGGATGGTCTCCGTAGCCATCCCAGGAGAACGCCTTGTGCACGAAGCCTTGCGCCTGCCCGATGATCGGATAGGCCGATCGCACGAATGTCGCGAGGCCCCATTGCGAGGGCACGGGTTTACCGTCGTCCCAGAGAATGCCCTGCGCCGCCGGGAAGAACATTGCGGTATGGTCGGGCAGAGCCGCGCCGATATCGCGGAAGAAGTTTGCACGCTGGGGAAGAACATGGTCGCCGTCGCGGTAGGTCAGCCAATCCTTTGACGACGAAGGCGTATGCACGACTTCCTGCAGGCACAGGATGTCGGGTAGAGCGCTGCGGAGATAGGCGTCCGATGCGGAGAGAGCGCGGATCACGCGGAAATCCCGGACAATGACTAACGCCTTGTCGCGCTGCGCGGCAATTGCCGCCACGTGCTGCACGGTCGGTCGTGCGGCCGTTGGGGGAGGCGCGTATCGGAAGGCCCGATACGCGCCGGTCTTCTCAGTTGATCGACTTGATGCTGCCGAAGATATCGTCGAGCGCCTTGGCGTGCGTCTCGCGCTCTTCGTCATTGCCCCAGACGGTGATCATGATCATCCGGCCGCTGCCGGCCGGCATCAGGATGAAATCGACTGTCGTCGGGCCATTCGCGTCAGTGGTGCGGAACTGGAAGACAGTCGAGGAAATCCCGTTGATCGGGACTTCTGCCTGGATCGGCTTCACCTGCTTGATCTTGTTTTCCTTCATCCAGGATTCGTTCGTGGCCATCATCTTGTCGATCTCACGGGCATGCGCGAACTCGACCGAGAAGAAGATCGCCTCGTCCTGCGGGCGCGCGGAGTAGCCGAACTCGATCTCCTGCGTCTTCCAGTTGTTCGGAACGGTCAGCGTGATGGCCGGGTTCTTGTCGGGAACCGCGAAATTCTTGGCGGCGGCAGGCACGACGCACAGAAGCGCGGCGGCGAAAGCCGCAAAGCAGAGACGGGCGATAGACATGGGAGAGTTCTCAAGAGCCAGGTGACACATGTGACCTGCAGCCCGCTCGTTTCCTCTGCGCCACCAATGGCGCTGACGCAATGCCGATGGACCGGCCGTGCCGCGTAAACCTTAACCGGCCCGGCATTCGCCAGGGGATCGCGGGCGAAGGAGCATTTCACTGCCCATTATAGGGAGGGTTCTTCAGTCGGCGATCGAACGAATGACCCGCGCCGGATTGCCACCGACAAGAGTGTTCGAAGGAACGTCCCTGGTGACGACCGAAGCCGCCGCGACGACCGAATTCTCTCCGATCGTCACGCCGCCGATGATGGTCGCACCGGCTGCGATCCAGACATTTCTCCCGATCGCGATGGGCTTTGCGGTGACGCCGGCGCGCCGTTGGGACGGCTCAAGGGGGTGGCCGGTCGTGATGATGCTCACATTCGGCCCGATCAGCACGTCGTCGGCAATATCGAGCCCGCCGAGATCATAGAAGGTGCAGTTCTGATTGACGAAGACATTGCGCCCGACACGGATATTGACCCCATTTTCCGTATAGAACGGCGGTATCAATACGAAGCTGTCGTCGACCTTCTTGCCGATGAGATCGCTGAACAAGGCCCGGACTTCATCGGCATCGTTATAGGTCAAACGGTTGAGGGTGGCGGTGATCGCCATCGCCCGCTTGACGTTTGCCGACATCGCCGCCGATTCCGGCGTTCTCCTGGGAATGAACCTGGTGCGATCAGCATTCGCCATTCGGTATTGTCCTCCGGGCGCGGCCAAGCGAGGTCCCGGTGCATGACAGCGCCGCCGGGATTCGCTGAGGGTAGCTGCAAATCGCCGGGATAAGCGTCCAAACGTCCAGGCGCGTCCACTCCCAGGCAGGCATTMACCTTTGGTTTTCCAAGGCCGTCCGCAGCATGTCGTAGGTGGGCGCCAGGTCACGAAGGGCGGTCGCCGCAACGGCGTCGTTGCCGACAACCAGCGGATATTGCATCGCGCCGATCAGGCGCGCCTGCCTGTCGGCAATCCGCGCGGCCTCGGCATAGCCGGCGCGCGCCAGGCAGGCTGCGGCATCGACCGCGCGGCGGGCGCCGACCCTGACCGCGAAATGGACCATATGGCCGCGCAGCGCCTCGTCGCATCGCGCCTCGATCCGTGCCGCCAGGGCTTCGGCTGCTTCGCCATTGCCGAGGCTTCCGGCCGGCATGCCGAGATCGCCGTCCATCGACAGCCAGCGGATCGCCGCGCGAACGGACGCACGGATCGTCTCCACCTCGCTGACCTCTGCGACGCGCCTGAAGGTGGTTCGCATGGTGTAGGGCGCGCCATAGATCAGCGTGCTGGCGCTCCAGGCGGCCATGAAATCGGCGACCGGCAGGGTGGCATAGGGATAGCCTTGCGGATCATGCATCACCACACGCTCGTCATCCGCTTCAAGGACGACGACATAGTGGTCCGCCTCGATCGGTCCACGCATGCCCGGCTGGTGCCGCAGATGCCCCATCTCGACCGGGCCGATCCAGACTGGTCCGCCAGCCAGCGCCGCCTTGAGGCGGGCGAGGGCCTCCTCGGCTTCGMCGCCCTGCGTGACCGTCGATGTCCAGCCGAGCGACGAAAGCGCGTCCYCAAAGCCCTTCTCCGGGTCCCAGCCATAGGGATCGAAGAATGGCAGCGTGCCGCCGATCAACTGCATGCCGAACGGACTGCCGATGGCGATCTCGATCACCGCGGTGGAGGGCGCGTCGGCCCCGAACATCATCGCGAAGGAATTGGCGTAGCAATAGGGGCCGGAGCCCGTGTAGGAAAAATGCGTCATGGCGGGCTCGCTTACAGGGTGATCGGATAGGCGACGTCGAAACGTGCGCCGCCGGTTCCGGGATAGGTTTCGCAGGGGCTGTCGCTGCAGCTCAGATCGTTTCGTGCGTCGAGCCACGCCTCGATCGCGTCGTAGACGCGCAKGACGAGCGGGAAATCTTCATAAGCCCTGGGCACCGGCAGATAGGCCTCGCGCCGCGCCGGCTGCAGCCATAGGCGCAGGTCGCCGGCAGGTTCCAGGCTGCCCTCATAGGCGATGGCGACCTCGACCAGACCTTCGCTGTCGCGGCTGACGAGGCTGTGGCAATGCACGCTCATCGGCCCGTCGCCCGGCAGGCCCGAGCCCCGCAGATGGGCGCGGATATCGGCCTCGGCGCTGGCGACGAAATTGTCGAGGGCCTCGACGCCGACGTGGCGCTGGCGGGACACGACCTTGCTGGCCTCGATCTCGCGCAAGCTTATCGCCGTGGCCAAGGCGGGTTCACCACCGTCGGCGTGTCGGGCAAGCGCCCGAACACCCTCGGTCTGCTCTGCCAGAAGCTCGTTCTGCGCGCTGAGCCATGCCTGCAGTTCGACGGCGCGCGCCTCGGGTGCAAGCGCGACAAGCTGCCCGACACGCGCCACCGGCAGGCCGAGCCGCCGCAGCCTCGCGATCAGCCGCGCCGGTGGCGCCTGCTCGGGGGCGTAATAGCGGTACCCGGTCTGCGGATCGACGTAGGCCGGCACGAGCAGGCCCTGTTCGGCATAGAGCCGCAACGCCTTCGGAGACAGCCGCGTGGCGGCGCCGAAACGTCCGGCAAGAAGATAGGAATCGCTCATGAACCCATCTCTAGAGTCAGCCCTTGGGGCGAGGTCAAGCGCCGAAGGAGCCTTCGCCATGGCGGCCCGACCTCGGCCTTCCAGTCTCCGGGCTGGCGATGTCATCGGGCTTCATGGCACGATCCGAGCCTTGCCATTCAGACGTGGAGCGCCTGATGACCAATGCCAGCGCCGGGAACCCCGTTGCCGACGAGGCTCCGACTCATCCCGAGGAAATCAGATCCGAGTTCGACCTGCGTGTCGGCAAGCACATCACCCTGCAGGGACGGGCGCGGATCACTCCGGCTGGCTTGATCTGCTCCGGGCTCGCGGTCGCCATGGTGACGTTTGCTCTGGGCTACCTTGCCCGGTCGCTCCCAGCGCGGCGGCGGTGAGCCTTCGGACCGGCATGGTCCATCGCCCCTGCGCCCGTTCATCCGGGCTGTCCTGGTCAAAGCGGCCGACAGCCAACTCCGACCCATCGCGGACGCTCGCAGGCCTTGCCCTGATCGACTGGCCTGCCGCATCCGGCGAGCGCTATAAGGCGCGGCTCGAGAGGATGAGGACAGCGATGTTCACCGGCATTGTTCAAACCGTAGCGCGGGTTGCAGCCATTGAGGACGACAATGGCATCCGGACCTTCACGCTCGATTTCCCCGCAGGGTTTACCGAAGGGCTCGCCATCGGGGCCAGCGTCGCCGTGGATGGCGTCTGCCTGACGGCAACGACGATCATATCCACTGAGCGGGTGCTCTTCGACGTCATGCTCCAGAGCCTCGCGGTCACCACGCTGGGGGATTGTGGGCCGGGCAGCATGGTCAATGTCGAACGGGCGGCGAAGGATGGCGCAGAGATCGGTGGGCACCCTCTCTCGGGCCATATCGACTTCGCAGCGCGGATCGACCTCATCAAGGAATACGGAGGCAACAAGGCCATCCGGTTCTCCATCCCTCGGCCCTTCGAGCGGTACATCTTCCCGAAAGGCTACATCGCCATCAACGGATGCAGCCTGACGGTCTCGGAGTGCAACAAGGCCGAGGGCTGGTTCGAGATCTGGATTATCCCCGAGACGCGCCGGGTGACGAATCTCGACGCCAAGCGAGAGGGTGACGCGGTCAATGTCGAGATCGAACGGGGGACTCAGGTGGTTGTCGACACGGTGCGGGACACCGTCGCGGAAAGCCTCGGCGAGCTGCGCCCGTTGCTCGAAGCCCTGCTGAAGGAACGTGGCCTGGCTCTGGAGGACTTGGTGACGCCCTCGGCCCTGTTGCCTCCCCGTCACTGAGGGGGCGCGGCCTCCGCGCCTTGCGGAGCTCGTCCTGCCTGATCGCGAACCGCAATCGTCGGTCTTCACCTGAACCGGCCAGGGCCCCTGAAGGCGTTTGGGTGACTCAGACGCGGCCCCATGGTTCTGGTCCAGCTTGACCTCCGTTCTGGCCGATCGTGAGGATCAGACCAGGGGCGCACGGCATCCCGCACGGCGAGGAAGCGCAGCCCTTTGGACGGGCGCCTGACCTGCGGGACGACGATGGTCCTTCCGACCCGCGCGACCGGCATCCTCGCCCCCTAGCAATTTGCCCCCAATGCTCGCAGATTAGGTACTGGGTTGCAGCTGGGATCGAACCATGACTGCCCACAGCGCTCAGGTAACKAGACCGCCCGCTGCCCTGCCGGTCGCGGCCACGCTCGGCGCTCTCGGCGTCGTCTATGGCGATATCGGAACAAGTCCGCTCTATGCCTTGCGGGAAGCGGCGAGGGCGGCGACCCAGGGCGGCAGCCTCAGTCAGGATGCGGTGCTCGGCATCGTCTCGCTCATCCTGTGGGCGCTGATCCTGATCATCTCCATGAAATACGCGCTGCTGATCCTGCGTGCCGATAATCGCGGCGAGGGCGGCATCGTCGCCATGCTGGCCCTGCTCTCGGCCCGCAACGCCGAGCCGGGGAGCTGGCGCGCCTATCTCCTGATCGTCGGCCTGATCGGTGCGGCGCTGCTTTACGGCGACGGCGCCATCACCCCGGCCATCTCGGTGCTGAGCGCCGTCGAAGGCCTGAAGCTCGACGCGCCGGCGCTGCAGCATGTCGTGGTGCCATTGACCGTGGTCATCCTGATCGGCCTGTTTGCCGTCCAGAAGAAGGGCACAGGCTTCATCGGCGCGATCTTCGGTCCGGTCATGCTTGGCTGGTTTATCATCATCGCGCTGCTTGGCCTCCACGGCATCGCCCAGGCGCCCGGCGTGCTTGTGGCGCTGAGCCCGCTCTACGCCGTCAATTTCCTGATCCACCAGGACTTCCATGTCAGCTTCGCCATTCTCGGCGCGGCATTCCTGGCCGTCACCGGCGGCGAAGCCATGTATGCCGACATGGGACATTTCGGCCGCCTGCCGATCAGGCTCGCCTGGTTCGGCATTGCCCTGCCGGCGCTCGTGCTGAACTATTTCGGTCAGGCCGGACTCCTGATCACCGACAGCGCCGCGCTGGATAATCCATTCTACCAGCTGGCGCCGGACTGGGCGCATTACCCGCTGGTCGCCCTTGCCACAGTGGCGACCGTGATCGCCTCGCAAGCCATCATTTCCGGGGTGTTCTCGCTGACGCAGCAGGCGATCCAGCTCGGCTTCCTGCCCCGCATGCATATCGAGCACACGGCAAGCCACGAGATCGGCCAGATCTATGTGCCGCTGGTGAACTGGCTGCTGGCGGCGGCGACGCTCGGCGCGGTGATCGGCTTCGGCTCGTCCGATGCGCTGGCAGGCGCCTATGGCATCGCCGTCTCCCTGCTGATGGCCATCACCACCCTGTTGGCCGCGCTCGTTGCGCTGCACTGGGGCTACCCGCCGGTGATCGTGATTGCGGTCAACGGCTTCTTCCTCGTCATCGACTGCATCTTCTTCGCCGCGAACACGACCAAGCTGTTCGAAGGCGGCTGGTTCCCGCTCCTGCTTGCGGCCGCTGCCGCCTTCGTGATGCTGACCTGGCGCAGCGGCGTCAAACTGGTTGRGCGCGCCCGCCGCAATCTGCGCCAGCCGGAGGAGGAGCTGATCGAGAGCGCGGTCGCGACCTGCTGCTCGCGACTGCCCGGAACCGCCGTCTTCATGGCCTCGGCTCCCCATGGCGTGCCGCTCGCGCTGACGCAGTTCGTCAAGCACAACCGCGTCCTGCATGAGCGCATCCTGCTGGTCACGGTCGTCATCGCAGAGGTCCCCCGCGTCGAGGAGGATGGCCGCGTCGAGGTGATCGAACTCCATGAGAGCATCACCCGGATCATCCTGCATTTCGGCTTCATGCAGTATCCGAGCATCGCCGACGGACTTCGGATGGCCTGCGAACAGGGCAGGCTGCCCGGAGTGGACCCCACCCAGATCACCTATTTCATCAGCCGGGAGACGATCATCCCGACCAAGCAGATCGCCGGCATGGCGGTCTGGCGGGAAACGCTGTTCGCCTTCCTCCAGCGCAATGCCGAGCGCTCGGCTGCGTTTTTCGGCGTGCCGACCAAGCAGGTGGTCGAGCTCGGAACCGAGATCGAGATCTGACGGGCATGGGCAAGCGACTGCCCATGCCCGTCAGCAGCGGACGAGCTGCGGCTTTGCACTGACCGCGTCCTGCTCGCCCTCRCTGACGGTGCGCCAGAATTGCTCAACGACCGGACGGGAATTCGACAGGGATCGGTAGAGCCGGATATCGACCGTCAGGTCCCAGCTGGCATCGGCGGCGCGCACGAGTTGCCCGCTGGCAAGATCGAGCCGCACGATGCTCTCCGGTATCCAGGCCAGCCCCCAACCGGCCAGAGCCATCGCCTTCAGGCCCTCGGACATCGTGTTCTCGTGGATCGTGATGCGTTCGAGCGCTCGTCTCGCGAAGAGATCCGCCAGCACGTGATGGAAGAACGATCCGGCGCCATAGGCGAGGTGCCGCGCCGGGGTCGCTCCCGGCTCGATCCGGTGAAGCGGGCGACCGCTGGCATCAGGGGCTGAAACGGGGACGACGCGCTCGTCGCCCAATCGCATATGGATGATGTCGGTGTCGCCGATGAAGACCGGCACCGCGCTATGCGAGTAGATCAACAGAAAATCGCTGCCGCCTTCCCTCAGCGAGGTCACGAGGGAATCGATCCCGTTATTGTCCGCGCTCACTCTCGTCCGCAGCCCGCCGAAGCGGGGCTCGATGCGCCGCAGCCATTGCGGGAAAAAGGTCAGCGACAGCGTGTGGAGCGCTGCGAAGGACAGGGTGTTTGCACGCAAACCCTGCTTCTCCCGCAGCTTGTCCCTGGCGCGATACAGGTCCTGCAACAGCTCCTGCGCGGTCCCGCGGAAATTCTCGCCGGCCGAGGTCAGCCGGACCGGATAGGAGGCCCGATCGACGAGGGGCAAGCCGACCCAATCCTCGAGTTGCCTGATGCGGCGGCTGAAGGCGGACTGGGTGACATGGCGTTCGGCAGCGGAACGGGAGAAGCTTGCCGTGCTCGCAAGGCTGAGGAAATCCTCCAACCATTTGACCTCCATGGCGTCCTCCCTAACGCGACAGGGTCGCAGCGCCCGGCCGCGTCCAGGGCGATGCCGCGTCGACATCCACCTCCGTCCGCCCCACGGCCGGGCTAGTCCGCATCGAGGCCGACCAGCGCACGATCATAGCCGGCACTGGCTGCGATGAGCCTCTGCGTGTAGCCGCTATGGGCGCGCGCCGACATCAGGTCGGCGACGCCGAGCTCCTCGATCAGCTTGCCCTGGTTCATCACGGCGAGCCGGTTGCACAGATTGGCGACGACGGGCAGGTCGTGGCTGACGAGGACGCAGGTGAGGCCCTGTTCGACCTGGATGTCGCGGAGCAGGTTGAGAACCTCGGCCTGGACGGAGACGTCGAGAGCCGAGGTCGGTTCGTCGAGAAACAGGATGCGGGGCTCGAGGATGAGAGCCCGCGCGATCGCCACGCGCTGGCGCTGGCCGCCGGAGAGCTGGTGCGGGTAGCGGTAGCGGTAGCTCTCGCCAAGACCGACCTGGGCAAGCACGCGGGAGACGCGCGGGCCGATGCCGGCGATGCCGTGCACCACCAGCGGCTCCGAGAGAATGGTGTTGACGGTGTGCCGTGGGTGCAGGGAGCCATAGGGATCCTGGAACACCATCTGGGCCATCCGGTAGAACGCGAGATCGCGCACCGGTCCCACGGTCTTGCCGGCGATCCTGATGGTCCCCGACCATTGCCGGTTGAGGCCGGCAAGGCACCGCAGGATCGTCGTCTTGCCGCAGCCGGACTCGCCCACGAGCCCGTAGACGGTCGCTTCGGGAATCGAGAAGGAGACGTCGTCGACGGCGACGGACTGGTTTTCACCCGCGCCGAAGGCGACGCGCAAATGGCTGACTTCGATCATGCTTCCGCCGGAATGGGTTCGTTGCGCCAGGACGGGTCGCGCTCCAGCACCCGCAGGCGCTTATGGCCGTCCTCGAGCCGGGGCAGTGAGGCCAGCAGCCCGCGCGTATAGGGATGTTTCGCCTGGTGAAGGTCCGCGGCGGGGCATCGCTCCACGATGCGCCCGGCATACATGATCAAGACCTCGTCGCAGAAGGTCGAGACMAGGTTGAGGTCATGGCTGATGAACATCAGGCCGATGCCGCGGGTGGTGACGAGCTCGTCGAGAATGGCCAGGACCTGGAGCCGGACGGTGACGTCGAGCGCCGAGGTCGGCTCATCCGCGATGATCAGCTCGGGCTCGGGAATGAGCATCATGGCGATCATGATGCGCTGCCCCATCCCGCCCGAGACCTCGTGCGGGTAGAGCGCGAAGACGCGCTTGGGATCGCGGATGCGGACCGCCGCCAGCATCTCCAGGGCCCGCTCGTTCGCTTCGGCGCGGGAGGCGCGATGATGCACGCGAAAGGCTTCGGCGATCTGATGCCCCACCCGCATGACTGGGTTGAGCGAGTATTTCGGGTCCTGCAGGATCATCGAGACGCGCTTGCCGCGAATCCCGAGCATCTCGTTTTCGCTCAGGCCTGCGAGCTCGGTCTCGCCCAGTTTCATCGACTTGACGGTGGAGGTCGCTCCCGACGGCAACAGGTTGAGGATCGCCCGCCCGGTCATCGACTTGCCGGAGCCGGACTCGCCGACGATGCCGACCTTGTTCCGGCCGACCTCGAAGCTGATGCCGCGCACGGCTTCCACCAGGCCGCGCGGGCCGGGAAAGCCGACGCGCAGGTCCTCGACCGTGAGGATGGGGCTCTTTTGGGTCCCGGACATCGTCCTCTCCCTCACGAGCGCGGGTTCAGCATGTCGCGCAACCCGTCTCCGAACAGGTTGAAGGCGAGGCTGACGGTCAGGATGGCCAGGCCGGGCATGGCGGCGAGATACCAGTGCTCAAGCAGGTATTGTCTCGCCGTCGAGAGCATGGCGCCCCATTCCGGCGTCGGAGGCTGGGCGCCCAGGCCGAGGAAGCCGAGGCCGGCCGCGGTCAACGCGACGCTGGCCATGCTCAGCGTCACCCGCACGACGACCGAGGGCAGGCACATCGGCATGACGTGCTTGAAGATGATCCGCGGTGTCGAGGCCCCCATGACGCGGACGGCATCGACATAGTCGCTGGAGCGGATCGTCAGGGTTTCCGCCCTGGCGAGACGGGCGATCCCCGGCCAGGAGGACAGCGCGATGGCGATGATCGCATTGTCCAGGCTCGGGCCCAGGGCGGAGACGAAGGCCAACGCCAGGATCAGGCTCGGGAAGGACAGGAAGATGTCGGTGATCCGCATCAGCAGCGCTTCGACCCAGCCTCCGAGATAACCGGCCGTCGCGCCGATGCACAGGCCGATCGGCCCGACGATCACCGCAACGAGGCCGACGATGTAGAGCGTGGTCCGGGCGCCATAGACGATGCGGCTGAAGACATCCCGGCCGAGCTCGTCCGTTCCGAGCCAATGCGCGGCGCTCGGGCGCTGAAGCCGTTCGGCCAGGACCTGGTCGAAGGGCGAGTGGGTGGCGATCCACGGCGCCATCAGCGCGACCAGCCCGATCACCAGCAGGACGACCACGCCGATGACGGCGAGGGGGTTCGCGGCCAGGCGCAGCCAGGCGAGGTAGAAGCTCTGCATCCAGGCCTGGAAGCCCGATTGCGGTGCCTCGGCGAGAAGCCAGGATYGCAACGAAGCGTTGCGCTCGAAGGAATGAGCCGTCATCGGGTGCGCGGATCCAGGAAGCGGTAAAGGAGATCGGTGATCAGGTTCAGGCAGATGAAGACCAGACCCACGATCAATGTGCAGGCGAGAACGGCGTTCATGTCGCCGATCATCAGGGCGGTCGTCAGGTACTGACCGAAGCCGGGCCAGGCGAAGACCGTTTCGGTGAGCACCGCTCCTTCGAGCAGCCCGCCATAGGAAATCGCAATGACCGTGGCGAGCTGGACCAGCACGTTGCGGAAGGCATGACCCCAGACCACGCGCCGCCGCGAGAGCCCTTTGACCCGCGCCGTGGTGATGTATTCCTGGCTCAGCTGATCGAGCATGAAGCTCCGGGTCATGCGGCTGATATAGGCCATCGAGGAATAGCCGAGCAGGAGAGCCGGCAGGATGATGTGCCGCGCGGCGCTGACGAACACGTCCCAGTCGCCCGCCAGTGCTGAATCGACGAGCAGCAGCCCCGTCCGCTTCGGCACGGCGTCGAGATAGAAGATATCCACCCGGCCGGAGCCGCCGACCCAGCCGAGCCAGGCATAGAAGACGATCAGCCCCATCAGGCCGAGCCAGAAGATCGGGACGGAATGGCCGATCAGCGACAGGAGCCGCACGGCGTGGTCGATCGGTTTTCCCCGATAGACCGCAGCGGCGACGCCGAAGGGGATGCCGAGCCCGCTGCCGATCACGATGGCGACGGTGGCAAGCTCGACCGTCGCGGGAATGACATGTCTGAGATCGTCGGCGACGGGATTGCCGGTGAAGATCGCCCGCCCGAAATTGCCGCTCAGCATGTCGCGCAGGAACATGACGAACTGGATGTAGAGCGGCTGGTCGAGCCCGAGCTTGATGCGAACGTTCTCGTAGACGCTGGCATCGGCCTTCTCGCCGACAACCGCGGCGATCGGGTCGAAGGGCAGCACGCGCCCGATGAAGAAGGTCAGGGCCAGCAGGCCAAGCAGGGTGAGCGCGACGGAGAGCCCGCCGCGCAGGGCCGGCGCTGCCCAGCGCGGCAGGCGCAGGCGGGCGTTTCGGCGCGGCGCGAGATCGGTCAGGGAGCTCACGCCTCACTCCTTCTCGATCGTGTCGTAAAAGAACTCCGAGCCGTTATATTCGAAGCGCTTGACCCGCTTGTGCAGGGCCATCGCGCCCAGCCGCTGGAAGATGCCGATGATCGGCGCCTCGCGCATGTGGCGGCGCTGCAGCTCGGCATAGAGCGCGGTGCGCTTGGCGGGGTCGCGCTCCACCTGCGCGGCCTCGACCTGCTGCTTGAACCAGGCGTCGGGCGCCCATGCGGCACGCCAGGCCAGGAAATTCGTCGCCTTCGCGGCATCGCTGTTGTCGGGGTTATACGCCATCCGCAGCGCCATATCGTTGGCATCGGGATAATCGTAATCATAGACCGCCATCAGCATCTGGAAGTCGCGGCTGCGCATCAAGGTGTAGAGCTGCGCCGTCGCCATGGTGCGAATATCCAGCGTCACGCCGACCTTCGCGGCATTCTGCTGGAAGTTCTGCGCAAGATCCGGAAACGGGTAGTTCGTCATCGTCAGGACGGTCTTCTTGAAGCCGTCGCCATAGCCTGCCTCGGTGAGGAGGGCCTTTGCCTTGGCGATGTCCAGCCGATAGGGGTCCTCGCCCTTCGGCAGCGCCCCGAACACGCCGGCCGGCACGAAGCTCTGGCGGATTTCGGCGCGCCCCTTCTGCACGGTCTCCTTCAGCCCCTGATAATCGATCAGGTAGCGAAAGGCCTCGATGACCTTCGGGTTGCTGAGGATCGGGTCCTTCTGGTTCAGCGCGAGATAGACGCTGTCGAGGCGCGGCTGAAACTGAAAGCGCAATTCCGGATTGGCCACCATGGCCGCCAGCGACGAGGCTTCGACCGATTTGGCGTAGTCGATGTCATTCTTCTCGAGCAGGAGCCTCTGCGCGCCCGGTTCTGGTCCGGCGAGGTGAGCCCCCAGTCGCGCATCAGGCTCGCGCTGACCAGGTTGAGCTTGATCGACCGGCGCATGGCCCAGGCGATGCCCGACGAGGTGACCGGATTGCCAGACGGGAAAACCATGCCGCGCCGCAGCGCGAACGTCCAGGTCTTCCCGTCCGGGGAGCTCGACCATGTCTCGGCGATGCCGGCGACGACTTTCGAAGGATCCTTGTGATCCAGCGAGAGCAGCGGCGTGCACATCTGCCGCAACAATTCGTTGGGAAACGACTCGTTGGCTGCAGCCGGATCGAACGTGATGAAGGTGGTGAGGTCGCTCGCCATGACGAATACGTCCTTGGGCGTCGCGGCCTGTCCCGGAGCCACGGCAAGGCCGAGCAGGAACGAGCCCGCGAGAGCGGCTCGGGTCAATCTGCGTAACATAGCGAACGCTCCCCATGCGGATCGACATCAGCGGAAGGGCCGCCTCGATCACGATATTCTTGAGGGCAGGATGTTTGAAAAGACGAGCGGTATCAAGATAACAGTTATGAGTTAATTGCATAGACTCAATACATTTTCGAATACATTGCAATAAGTATTCGATACGCCCCGCATATTTGCGATCTCGCTTGACTCTCATACTGCAAGATACTTCAGTTTGGAAAATTATCTAGGGATGGAACGCGAATATGTCTCTGTTTGCATCGAGCGTCGCCTCTGTCGGGGATTGGATGCTGCCGTTGAAATGTGCCGTTGCGGCGTCGACCCTGGCGCTGGGGCTTGCCCCTCCGGCTCAGGCGCAGCCGTCAAACCCCTGGGAGGCGGTCGAGCATCCCCGGCCGGGCCGGTTGCCCGTCGATCGGGAGCGCCCCGGCGAGCAGGCCTGGTTCGTCCCGGTGGGCCGGGATGCGCAGGGGGCCGAGATCCTGCTGCCGGCGCGCGTGTTCAGTCCGGTCGGGCCCGGCCCGTTCCCGCTCGCGGTCGTCAGCCACGGCTCGCCCGCGAATGCGGCTGCGCGCAAGACCATGGCGCCGCCCGAATACCGGGCAGGGGCGGAGTGGCTGGTCTCGCGTGGCTTCATGGTCGTGTTGCCGCTGCGTCGCGGATATGGCCCGCGCGGAGGCGAATGGGCCGAGGCCTACGGACCGTGCAGCCAGCCGGACTACGTTCGCGGCGGGCTGGCGACTGCGGATGATATCCAGAATGTCGCGCGCTATTTCGCGACCCTTCCCACGATCCGGGCCGACCGTATCCTGCTCGTGGGCCAATCGGCSGGGGGCTGGGGCTCGCTGGCCGCAGCGAGCCGCGGCCCCGAKAGCGTGCGCGCCGTCATCAATTTCGCCGGTGGCCGCGGTGGCTATGCCGGCGGCCGGCCGAACAACAATTGCGCGCCGGACAGCCTTGTCGACGCGGCGGCGACCTTCGGCCGTTCATCGAAGATCCCGACCCTGTGGATCTATGCCCGGAACGACCGCTTCTTCGACAGCGCCCTGACCGCCCGCATGGCAGGGGCCTATCGCTCCGCCGGCGGCGATGCCGAATATCATCTCCTGGACGCATTCGGCGAAGACGGGCACAGGCTGTTCCCGACGCCGGAGGGCCGCGCACTCTGGCAGCCCTATGCCGACCGGTTCCTCGATCGCATCTGGGGGGCGAGCGCAAGGCCTTGATGCGACGCTTGGGGCGCCGGCCGCAACGGGTATCTGGCCCGTCCAGGAGGCTGGAATGGGCAGCCACGTCCCGGCTGGACACATGAAGGTGGCCACACGCCTCATGGCTGGACAGAGGGGGCCGCACCAAGGCTTCCACGTCCGGGGTCTCGCGTCTGGCACACAGGCTTCGCGCAGTTTTCGCCTCTCGCGACTTCCCCTTTCCAACTGTCGGGAAGTCTCGCTGCCACAAGGCGAAGCAAGCAKGGCCTAGTCGCTATTGCCCATGTTTGGCAAAGGCCGTCCAAGCAAAACTGGGGCGAAAGGGGAGACCTCTGCCTTCCCTTTCGCACGCTTGTGGGCGGCGTTGGATCGGCCGCCCATCGTTCAATCGTCGCTGATGACAGCGATGACATCGATCTCCACGAGGCAATCTCTCGCGAGCATGCCGGTCTGCACCCGCGTGCGAACCGGAAAGTTGCGCTTGAAGAACCGGGAGTAGATCTCGTTGAAATTGTTGCCGGTGCGATAGTCCGCGTCGCCGTTCCGGGCATCGGCCACAAAGACGACGACCTTGACGACGTCGTCGATCGTGGCGCCGGCCGCTGCCAGAGCCCTCTCCATGTTCTGGAGCGCAAGTTCGGCCTGTTTCTCAAAGCCTTCGGCCCAAACGCCATGGTCGTCCCAGCCGACCTGGCCCGCCAGGAAGACCAGTGTCCCCTTCGCCTTCACGACATCGGAGAAGCAGGGCCATTTTTCGGGATGGCCGGGCAGGGTAATCGACTCGCGCATGTTCGGTATCCTCTGTTCATAGGTTCGCGGAATGCCCATTTGCGGGCAACTAAGGTGCTACGCGTAATGCTTTACGATTGGATTCAAGAAAGCCCCGGGCAAGAGCTCGCTCCGCTATCTCTGCAGTTTTTGCATTGGCCAGGTATCGGACAGCCGATAGCCGGCCGGGAATGGGTCCGTGGGGTCGAGCATGTGCTGATGGATGCCGGTGATCCAGGCACGGCCCGAAATCACCGGGACAATCGCTCGCTTGCCGCCCAGGCCCGCTTCCGATTCCAGCAGGCAATCGAACTCGGTATCGACAATCGACCGCCCGACAAACCGTTCGCCAACAGCCAATTCGCCGCGTGCGTTAAGGACCGCCATCCGCGCCGAACACCCCGTTCCGCACGGCGATCGATCAATCTTGCCCGGCTGGATCGCCACGGCGCTTGTGCCGTGCATGACGCCGTCCCTTCGTGTCACCGGCTCGGTCATCTGGCAAAAGGAGATATGGTCCCAGCCGTTGGTCGGATGAGAGAAACCCAGCTGTTCGTTGGCTGCATTCGTGACGCGTACGCCAATCTCGGCAATGTCACGGGCTTGGTCCGGCCGGATTGCGAGCCCGAGCGACGGCGCATCGATGATGACGAAGCTGTCGCCGCCCCAGGCAATGTCGACCGCCATCGTGCCGATGCCAGGGATCTCGAGTTGCGCATCGAGCTTGTCCACGAAGGAGGGATGGTTCCGGACCCGGATGCGCTCGGCCTTGCCGTCCCTGCATTCGGCCTCGACTTCGATCAGCCCTCCCGGAGGTTCAAGGATGAGGCGTGTGATTGGTTCCTGCATCGGGACGATGCCGCTGTTGAGCAGGACGGTCGAAACGCAGATCGAGTTTGAGCCGGACATCGGTGGGGTATCGCCGGGTTCCATGATGATCCAGCCGGTATGGGCTCTGGGGTCCTTGGGGGGCACCAGGAGATTGACATGGCGGAATACGCCGCCTCGAGGCTCGTTGAGCACAAAGTTCCGCAATCCCTGATCGCGGGCGATGAACTGCGCCTGCTCCCAGATCGTCTCGCCCGGCGGCGGCAGAACGCCGCCCACGATGACGTCGCCGACCTCGCCCTCGGCATGACAACTGACAACATGAATAACGCGGTTGCTTTGCATGGGATTCCTCGGAAGATCACAGGGTTTCTCACCAGGTCGCCCCGATGGGGCCGCGCGACCCATTAGGAGGCGGTGTTCAGGCGCATCTGCTGCTCGGGAGCCTTCAAGGTACGGTAGACAAGGCGGGCCGCGACAAGATCGGCCAATGACGATCCGACGGCCTTGAACACGGTCGTCTGCTCGGCGGATTGGCGCCCGAAAGCGGAGCCCCTGCACAGTTCCGTCAGTGTTGCCCGCACGTCGGAAGCGGTGATGACCCCCGCATCAATCGGCTGAATGAGATCGCCGGACTCGTGCAGCGCGTCGCTTGTATCGACATAGATCATCGCAGCCGCCATCAGGCGATCGTCCGCTTCACGCATTGTCGGCGTGAAGCTGCCGATCAGATCCACATGCGTACCCGGGCGAACCCAATCACCGCGAAGGAGAGGGTGCGTCGACAACGTCGCTGCCGAAATAATGTCGGCCTCGCCGACCGCATGCTCGAGATTGTCGACGACGGTTGCTTGAAAACCATTGGCGGTGAGGTTGGCTGCCAGACGGCGCGCGCCGACGCCATCGATGTCCCAGACCGCGACCTTGTCGATCGGTCGAACGGCTCGCATCGCTTCGGGGACGAGGCTGGCAACCCGACCGGAGCCGAGCAGCAGGAGGCTTCGTGCGTTCTCACGCGACAGGAACCGGGCGCCCAGCGCCGCTGTCGCGACGGTTCGGCGGGCTGTAATGGTGTTCCCGTCAATGATCGCCAGTTGCTGGCCCGTCGAGCCATCATAGAGCACATAGGTCGAGGCGAGTCCCGGCAGTCCCTTCGCGGCGTTGCCGGGGTATACGGTCACGATCTTGACGCCGAGAAGGCTGTCTGCGTCGCCATCATGGCTCCACGCCGGCATCAGGAGCAGCGTGGCTTGCGGCTGCCCGGCCCGATCGATCGCGTGGTGATGGCGCAGCGGCGCCTGACATCCCGCCGCAAAACCGGTTGCCAATGCATCTATGAGATGACGGTAGGCGAGAGCCGAAGCGGTCTCGGGGGCTCCGATTATCGTAGGTGAGGACATTGTGATCTCCCTTGCTCGCGGCAATGCACGGCCGTCGCCCGACTGCATGAGTCCAATCAGGCCGGTTTTGCTGTGATGTCTTTGTCGGCTATCGCTTGATTGCGTTCAGAAACGCCTTGGTTCTGTCGTTTCTTGGAGCGTTGAAGATCTCGCCCGGAGAGCCGTCTTCGACGATCTTTCCTCGTTCCATGAAGATCACGCGATCAGCAATGTCACGGGCGAAGCCCATTTCATGCGTCACAACCAACATCGCCATCTTGGTCTCGTGGGCGAGATTATGGACAACCTCGAGGACCTCACCGA
>NZ_JBFTLD010000030.1:0-40298 GCF_056396265.1 Allobosea sp. 05T422_2
AGCGTATCGTGGTCGGCGGCGGATTCCGCCAGAGCAGGGTCGGCGAGCTTGCGATCGCGCGTGCCGGCATCATCCTGCAGACCGACGGACATAGTATCGACCTTGTGCCGATCCGCCATCATCCCGACGAGGCCGGGCTGGTCGGTAGCGCCCATCTTGCGCCGAAATGGATCTTCGAGGCCTATGACAGCCTCGTCGCCGTCGATATCGGCGGCTCGAATATTCGCGCCGGCATCGTCGAGCTGCGMCAGGACAAGGCGCCTGACCTCGCCAAGGCCAAGGTCTGGCAATCCGAACTCTGGCGCCACGCCGACGAGGAGACCAATCGCGACGACGCAATCAAGCGGCTCGGCAAGATGCTCGATGCCCAGATCAAGCAGGCCGGCAAGGCGGGCCTCCGCGTTGCTCCCTTTATCGGCGTCGGCTGCCCCGGCCTGATCGAACGGGACGGCTCGATCGACCGCGGCGCGCAGAACCTGCCTGGCAACTGGCAAAGCAGCCGGTTCAACCTGGTCGAGAGCATCCGCGAGATGGTCCCCGAGATCGGCGGACACGAGACGACGGTCGTGATGCATAACGACGCCGTCATCCAGGGACTGAGCGAGATGCCGTCAATGCAGGATGTCGAGCATTGGGCGGTGCTGACCATCGGCACCGGCCTTGGCAATGCAAGCTACCAGAACCGGACGAAGCCGAAGGGCCGCGGCAAGGCCAAGAATGGAAAGGCCGACGATAAGAAGGGCTGACCGCTCAGCTCCGCTTTGCCGGCAGCGCCCACATCAGCCCACGCGTGATGATCGCGGGGAAGACAGTGAGATGATCCTCGTCCTGGATGATCTCCGTGGTCAGCTTCAGGCMGGGATAGTTGTGCGAGCGGAGCGCCTTCTCGAATTCCTGCAGGTCGGCGATCATGTCGAGCTTGCCGCTATAGCGCGGCGAGGCCTTGCTGATCGTCTCGAAGGAAGCGATCGCCATCAGCACATCGGCCTTCAGGTCCTTGTTCGTCTCGGCATAGGTGCGCTCGCGCGCAAGCATCACCTTCTGGTCGTACCAGAGCGAAGGGCTGCCGATGATATAATGCGAGAACATCTTCGGCTCGGTCAGCAGGATGTGGACGCCGAGCAGCCCGCCATAGGAATGGCCGGCAAAGATGCTGCGATTGGTGTCGGTGCGATAGGTCGCGGCAACGAAGGGCATCACCTCGTCGGCAAGAAAGCGGCGATAGGGCTCTGCTTCGCCGAAGATCGGTGTCCGGCCGGATTCGTCCTTCGTCTTTTCGCCATTGGGCGTCGGCGTGTAGTCCCGGCGGCGGCTGAACTGCGGCGTGTCGCCGAGCGCGTAGGAGAGACCGACCAGAATGAACTCTTCCAGCCCCTGGCCGCGATTGCCGACCCGGCGGGCAATGCTGCGCACCAGCGGGAAGGCGTAATCGGCATCGGTGACGAACAGCACGGGAAAGCGCCGGCGTGGCGAGGAGTGATAGGAGACCGGCAGGCTGACATAGATCTCGTAGTCGCGCTGCAGCGTCTTGGCATGGATCGTCCGGACCTCAGTGTCCTTCAGAACGAAGGGCGCCGGACTCGACGGGACCGCAACAGCAGCCGGAGGTTCKGGAGCCGGCTGGGCAACGGCAACGCTGGCGAACCCGAGGGCGGCAAGCAGGACAGGCAGGCGAGGCATTCGCCGGATCTCCGACATGAATGTGCCGGGATCGTGACGGTTCCCGGTCGGTCCGCCAAGAGCTAAAGCATCGGCCCGAAAAGTGGATTGCGGTTTTCGGGAAAGCMGATGYAATCACAGATGGTTAGATCATCGGACCGGATACGATATCCGGTCCGATGATCTAACGCCGCATGGCCGGCGTCTCGATCGGCAGGCCGCGCGCACGCCCGGCAAGATAGAGCTCGAGCGCCAGATATTCCGGCGCGCCGTAGTCGAACTGCGTCGCCCGGACGCCGAGCGAGCAGGCGCGCAAGCGCCGATGCAGCGAACCGACGCCGTCCCATTCCAGCCGATAGGCCGGATAGCCGGTCCCCGCGCCATGGCTGATCGTGTCGCCGCGCAACTTCTGGCCAACCAGCCCGTCATGGCATTGCTTGCAGGAGAGGTTGAGCTGCCCCTGGCGGCGCTCGAAGAAGGCCCTGCCCGCGTCGTAGAAAGGTTGTGCCGGACCGCGGGTCTCGACGTCCATCGGCAAGCCCCGCGACAACGAAGCGACATAGGCCGTCAGCGCCAGAAGCTCACCGCTCTCATAGCCGAAGGCCGGCTGCTTCTGCCGCTCCACGCGGCACTGTTCGATGCGCCCCTCGAGATTCAGGAGCTGCCCGGTGCCGGCATCCACCCGCGGATAATGCGTCGCCGCGCCACGCAGGCTCCTCTCCGGCTCGGCATGGCACTGGCTGCAGGCCTGGCTGGCCCCCGGCTTGCGACTGAAAAGTTCCTGACCCTGCTCGACCCAGAACCAGGCCGGGTTTCGCGTCGGATCATCCTGCTGCCGGCGCAGATCGGGCGACAGGAAGGCGCTCCCCGAGGTGATCTCTTCGCCGCCCGCGGCTGTGCCGAGCGTCGCGATCAGGAGTCCCAAGGCCAGCTTCAACCACATCGCCCGGGCTCACGTCACCGTCAGCCTGGCCGTCCGGGTGAAGACCGCTCCGCCGTCCTCGCGCCATTCGAAGACGATGTCGCCCGTCTCGACCGCGCGCGTCGTGAAGGAGACGAAGGGATTGGCCGAGACCCCCGTATACATGTCGAGCCGGAAGATCGGTTCCCCGGAATAGGTCGCCGTCAGCCGGTTCAGGATTTTCCGCGGAACGGTGCCTCCCTTGCCGTCGGATTGGCCGCCGCGATCCATCGGATGCCGCGTCAGAACGCGGATCTCGATGATCTCGCCGGCGCGAGCTTCCGTCGGCATGCTGATGCGGGCGTTGAATGCCATCGGAGATCTCTCCTCATCCGCCGTCGATGCAGGCGCTCAACGTCACGACGACATCGGCATCGCTCATGAGATAGCCCCCCGTGCTGAGCGCAGCGACGACGGTAACCTTCTGCGAGGTCGCCAGCCGCAAAGTGGTCGCGACCTCGGCGCGGCCGGAGCGGGGGCCAAGATGAAACCGCGCCATGTCCGGGAACGGGTTCTTCTCGGCGATAAGATGAATCCAGCGGACATGGTCCGCCTCCGTCATCGGGCTCTCGACCACGATACTCGTATCGACCGAATTGCCGTTCTCGACGAGCGCCGGAATCTCCAGCGTGATCCTGCCGCGCTCCGGCACCGCGCCATCGGTCAGCCGCGCGATCAGCTCCGGCAGCGCCGGCTGCGTCGCAGCCATCGCCACCTTCGGCAGGCTGGCAAGGCCGATCCCGGCCGCAGCACCGACGACGATGTCACGCCGGCTCGGGGCGGACTCAGAATGTCTTGAGAGTGGCGAGATAGGCAACGACATCCTCGATCTCCTGCTCCGACAGAGCCGGCTTGCCACGATAGACCGGGCCGACATCGTGCAAGCCCTCGGTCCGGTAATAGGGCGGCATCACCGTCTCCGGATTGAGCCGCGATGAATCGACCAGCCTCAGCCTGATCTGCCCGGCGTCGAGCCGGGCCCCGATGCCGGCCAGTGGCGGTCCTATCGCACCCTGGAACGGCTCTGCCGGATCCGCCCCCTGATGACAGATCAGGCAATTGCCGCGCTCCCGGTCGCGCAGGATGGCCTGCCCTCGCGCCACATCGCCGACACGCGCGCCGAGAGCCTTTGGAATCGCGTCCCCGACGACGGCGTAGGGCTCCAGCGCCGCGCCCGGCCGGGAGGAAGCCAGTCCTCCGAGCAGGAGGGCTGTGGCGAAGCCGAGGCGCGTCACACGCCGGGTCCTAGGCCTTCCGCAGATCCATGTTCTTCAGCGGGACCGAGCGCACACGCTTGCCGATCGCCGCGAAGATCGCGTTGAACACCGCCGGGGCGGCAACCGCGATCGTCGGTTCGCCGACGCCACCCCAGAAACCGCCGGACGGAACGATCACCGTCTCGACCACCGGCATCTCATCCAGGCGCAGCACGGTGTAGGTGTCGAAATTCTCCTCGACCATGCGCCCGTCCTTGACCGTGCACTCGCCATAGAGCGCCGCCGAAAGGCCATAGACGAAGGAGCCCTCGACCTGGCGCTCGATCTGGGCCGGGTTGACGGCGTGGCCCGGGTCGGTCGCCGCGACGATACGGTGAATCTTCAGCTTGCCCTCTGCGCTGACCGAAACCTCCGCGACCGCCGCGACATAGGAGCCAAAACCCATGGTCTGGCAGATGCCGCGATAGACCCCGGCCGGCAGGGTCTTGCCCCATTCCGCCTTCTCGGCGACCGCATTGAGAACTGCCAGATGCTTGGGATGGTTCTTCATCAGCGCCCGGCGGAATTCGAGCGGGTCCTTGCCCGCCGCATGGGCGAGCTCGTCCATGAAGCATTCGAGATAGATCGTGTTCTGGTTCAGGTTCACGCCGCGCCAGAAGCCGGGCGGCACATGCGGATTGCGCATCGCATGGTCGATCAGCAGATTCGGGATGCCATATCCGATCGAAGCCTCCGGCCCCGGGGGATTGAGGCCCTGGAAGACGGCGGGGTCACGCCCGTTCTGGATGTTCTGCGGGAAGATGCCGGCAACGATCGACTGGCCGGAAATGCGCATGTGCAGCCCGGTCAGATTGCCATCCTTGTCGAGCCCGCCGGTCAGTTTGCACTGCGTCACCGGGTGGTAGCGGCCATGCAGCATGTCCTCCTCGCGCGACCAGACAAGCTTGATCGGCGTGCCGGGAATCTGCTTGGCGATGGCAACCACTTGCCTGACCCAGTCATGCACCGCGCCGCGCCGGCCAAACCCGCCGCCAAGATCGATCTTGTAGGCCTCGCATTTGGCGATCGGCAGTCCCGAGGCTTCGGACGCCGCAGCCAGTGCCGCCTCCCCGTTCTGGGTCGGGGTCCAGACCTCGCAGCGCTCCGGCGTGTAGCGCGCCGTCGCGTTCATCGGCTCCATCGTGGCGTGGTTCTGGAAGGGGTAGGAATAGACCGACTCGACGACACGCGCCGCCTTGGCGATCGCAGCCTTCGCGTCTCCGACCTGGTTACCGATGACGGCTTCGGGCGCATCGAGACCTTCCTTGAGCCAAGCAGCGATGCTCTCGCTCGAGACCTTGGCATTCTCGCCATTGTCCCACTCGATCGGCAGCGCATCGAGTGCCGTCTTCGCCTGCCACCAGGTCTCGGCGACGACGGCGACGGCCGTCTCGCCCACCGGCACGACATGCGTCACACCCGGCATGGCCTTGACCTTGGCAGCGTCGAAACTCTTCACCTTGCCGCCGAAGACCGGGCAGTCCTTGATTGCGGCATTGAGCATGCCGGGCATCTTCAGATCGATGCCGTAGATCTTGGCGCCATTGGTCTTGTCGACCGTGTCGAGCCGCTTCAGCGGCTTGCCGGCAATCGTCCAGTCCTTCGGATCCTTGAGCGGAACATCCTTGGGAGCCTCGAGCTTCGACGCCGCCTCGGCGACCTGCCCATATCGCAGCGAGCGGCCGGAAGCCTTGTGCGTGATGATGCTCTTCTCGGCGGAGCACTCCGCCGCCGGCACGCTCCACTGGTTCGCGGCAGCCCGGATCAGCATCATTCGCGCCGCCGCGCCGCCCTTGCGGACATACTCATGCGATTCCCGGATGCCACGGCTGCCACCCGTCGAAAAATTGCCCCAGACGCGGTTGCGCGCGACGTTCTKGCCCGGCGTCGGATATTCGGTCGTCACCCTGGCCCAGTCGCAGTTCAGTTCCTCGGCGACGAGCTGGGCGAGCCCCGTCAGCGTCCCCTGCCCCATTTCGGAGCGGGCGATGCGGATCACCACCTTGTCGTCGGGATGGACCACCACCCACGCATTGATTTCCTTGACGGCCCCCTGCGCCATCGCCTCGCCAGCGAACGGTATGGCAAAGCCGAAGGTGAAGGCCCCGGCCGCCGCAGCGGAGCCGGCGAGCATGGTGCGGCGGGACAGGGTCGCAGATGTGTCAGCCGAGGCAGAAATCATATCGTTCTCCAGATTCCGTTAGGGAAGCAGGGGAGCAAGGGCACCTGGCCCGTCGCGCTCGACCCTACCCAGGCGAAACGTGAAACATGCGGACCGACGCTCAGCCGGGCCGACGCGAAGAGGCTTAGCCCCGGCCGAGCGTGCCGCTGGCCGCCACATCCAGGATTGCCGCCTTGACCCGCGTATAGGTGCCGCAACGGCAGATATTGGTCATTTCATTGGCGATATCGGCGTCGCTCGGCTTGGGATTGGCCTGGAGGAGCGCAGCAGCGGCCATGATCATACCGCTCTGGCAGTAGCCGCATTGCGGAACATCATGAGCGATCCAGGCTTTCTGCACCGGATGCGATCCATCCGGCGAAAGCCCTTCGATGGTGACGATCTTCTGTTCCGCCGAAACGGCACTCACGGGGAGAGCGCAGGAGCGCGCCGCGACCCCGTCGATATGCACGGTACAGGCACCGCATTGCGCGACGCCGCAGCCATATTTCGTTCCGGTCAGGCCGATCTTTTCGCGTATCACCMAAAGCAGCGGCGTGTCGCCATCGACCGCCACATCCACCACTTTGCCGTTTATGCTCAGCTTCGCCACCGCAACCTCCCGGTTCGATTTCAGAAGAGTGGCGAGAGAGCCAGCGCGCCTCGCCAGGAGTCCACCGTGCCAACGGGCACGCGGACAGATTGTATTTAGATGAGATTGAAATCCAGAAAGCGACCTTGAGCCAATGCCAAAAGTGCGAGCGCCGCGCCCGTATCCCAGACGCTCCGCTCCGGGATGACCTGTACGATCCCAGCAGGATCGACCCAAAAATGCGCAATCAGCCCCCTGATCGCCATGATCACGTCCTGATTATCGACGATCAGGGCAATCCTCGCATTTCGCTGACTGCTCCATTTCTCACATCAATGTGATGAATCAGGCGCCAGTTCGGCATTCCCAGCAACAAGGTGCCGTCCTTGCCCCATCCGACGCATTTTCCGATCTCGCCTTGCCTTACGCAGCTGGAGAGGGCGAGGTGCGGCATCGCGTCGAATCAGCCTGAACGAGCCAGGATCGCCATGACGGCCCGCGCCATACGAGAGGTTTCCATCGCCACGGCGTGGCGCGCCGCACTGGCAGCGCTTGGGCTTCTGGCCATAGCCCTGATCTTTGCCGCACAGAGCTGGGCCCAGGCTCCCGATCCGGCCCCGGCCAGGACGCGTCTCGACGCAGCGCGTGCCGAACTCGCCCAGATCGAGACCCTCTTCGCCAATCCGAATGCGACCGATGCCGAGCTGCAGCGCCACCGGCTCAGGCTGCAGCCTCTGCTCGAACAGCTCCGCCATATCACCGAGGAACAGGCTCCGAAGACCGAGCAGGCCAAGTTGCGCATCGAGCAGCTTGGCCCGAAGCCCGACGCAAAGGCGCCGGCCGAATCCGCCGAAGTCGTCCGAGAGCGCGAAACGCGAGAGAAGGCGTTTGCCGACGCTGACGAGACTTTGAAGATCTCGCGCTCGGCCCTTCTCCAGGCAGAACAGCTTCTGGCCAGCATCGGCGACCGGCGCCGCGACCTCTTCGCCAAGGCCTTGTTCGCGCCGGGGCCCGCCATCGTCAACCCGGAGCTCTGGGGCGCAGCACTGTCGACCTCGCCGGAGGACATGCGCGCGTCCGGCCTGATCTTCGGGGACTGGCTCTCCGTCGTCGTCGAAGCATCCAGCACGGCCCGCGGAGCGCTTGTCGCTGTCGCCCTCCTCGGCGCGATCCTGCTCTACGTCGCCCGTGCACGCTACCTGCCGCGCTTTGCGGAACGGCTCGATCCAACAGGCGATACCAACAGCTTGCGCTGCCTTCACGTCGCGCTCGCCCATATCGTGGCCGGTGCGGCCCCACCGGCGCTCGCAAGCTGGTTGATCTACGCCGCGCTCAAAACTGCGGGCCTCCTGCCGCCACGCATCCAGCCGGTCATCTGGGCGATCGTCGTCGGGCTCGCGATCTTCGCTTTCGTCCAGGCATTGGCCGACGCGCTGTTTGCTCCCAACAAGCCGCAGCGGCGCCTTGTCAGCGTCATGGACTCGACGGCCCGGACCGTGGTCTGGATCGCGGCGTCGCTCGCGCTCGTTGTATCGACCGGCAAGGTGCTCGAGGCCTGGCTCCAGGCCATCGCCGCCAGCCTGGCATCGTCGATTGTCGTCCGCGGCGTGGTTGTGCTCGTCTTCGCGGCGGTCCTGATCGCCGGGCTTTACCAGCTTCGCGACGACAAGGAAGTCGAGGAGGAGGCCTGTCTCGGCCCCTATGTGGCAGTCGATGGCGCCTCGCTCGGGCCGATCCGCATCTTCGGCTGGATCGTCGGCCTCGTCATCGCATTGGCTGCATTGACGGGCTATGTCGTCTTCGCCTCCTTCCTGACCGAGCAGGTGCTCTGGCTCGGCATTCTCGCCTGCCTGTTCGTCCTTGCCTACCAGCTRCTCGATCTCGGCATCAGCGAGCTCTTGACCGGCAACGGACATTTCGCGCTGACCCTGAAGGCCGGCGTCGGCATCCGGGGCTCGGCGCTGCAGAAGATCGCCGTCATCGTCACCGGGCTGCTCAAGCTCGTGCTGATCGTGGTGACGTTGATGCTCGCGCTGGCCCCCTGGGGCCTGGAATCGGTCGATTTCCTGACATCGCTGCGCGCCGCCTTCTTCGGTTTCCAGGTCGGCGGCGTCACGATCTCGCTGTCCTCGATCATCGTCTCCGGGTTGCTCTTCGCGCTCGCCCTGACGGCGACACGCGGCGCCCAGGGCTGGCTTGAAGGCAAGTTCCTGCCGACGACGCAGCTCGATACCGGTTTGCGCAACTCGATCATCACCGCCGCCGGCTATCTCGGCTATGCCGCAGCCGTCGCGCTCTCCGTCTCTGCGCTGGGTCTCAGCCTCGAACGCCTGACCCTCGTCGCCAGCGCCCTCTCCGTCGGTATCGGTTTTGGCCTGCAGTCCGTGGTCTCGAATTTCGTCTCGGGGCTGATCCTGCTGTGGGAGCGCCCGATCCGGGTCGGCGATCAGGTCGTGGTCGGCGACGCGGAAGGCATCGTCAAGCGCATCAATGTCCGCTCGACCGAGATCGCGACCTTCGATCGCTCGACCGTGATCGTGCCGAACTCCAACCTCGTCTCGGGTGTGGTCAGGAACCGGGTGCGCGCCGATCGCACCGGCCGCTCGCTGATCTCGATCACCGTGCCCAGGAGTTTGGACGCGTCCGACGTGCGCACGATGCTCGCCGAGGCCGCCCACTCCCATGGCGACGTGTTACAGAAGCCGCCGCCAACCGTGCAGTTCAAGAAGATCGGCACCTCGACGATGGATTTCGACCTGATCTGCGTCGTCGCGGATGTCGACATCGTCGGCCGCGTCACCAGCGATCTCAACTTCGCCATTCACAAGCGCCTGACCGAAATGGAAGGGCCGGCAGCCGGCGCAGAGCTGCTCGTCAAGGGCCTCGACGGAATCKAACAATCGCTCGGAGACATCGCCGCCGCCGTCGGGCGCGAAACAAAGCCTTCGCATCGCAAGAAAGCCGTAACCACCGCGCGCGCATCAAGGCCCCGCCTCCTCAACGGTGAGACGGGGGAGGAGGAGGAGCCGGAGGAGCAGGTGCGGCGCGAAACCACGCACGCGCCCGAGCCGGCCAAGGATGCGTCCAAGGACGACAGCAAGGAATGATGCGATGCCCAAGCCTTTCCGTGCAGCCGCCGTGGCGCACCGAACCGTGACCTGCCCCGCCCTCGTCGCCGGTGCGCTCGCCGTCTTCGGCATTGCCGGCTGCACCGAGCCTGCCCGGACCAGCCAGCCCGCTTTCTACCGCGATCTCGGCTCGCCCTCGGCCCGGGTCGATGCAAATGAGGCGCGCGCCATGATCTCGGCCTACCGGATGAACCACGGGCTCGGCACGCTGAAACTTGATCCGGCCCTGGTCGAGGCTGCCGAGCAGGAGGCCGGCGCCATGGCCGCGGCCGACAAGCCAGTCCAGGCCGAAGCCGTCAAGGCGCGGCTGGCGCGGGCCGGCCAGCCGGGAGCGGAAGCCAATCTGTCCRCCGGCTATCGGCGGTTGGCCGAAGCTTTCTCGGGCTGGCGCGACTCGCCGCAGCACGACCGTGTCATGAAGACGCCGGGCGCCACCCGCATGGGCATTGCCACCGCCTATGCGCCGGGCTCGAAATATCAGGTCTACTGGGCACTGATCCTCGCCCCCTGAGGCAAGGCTGACGCGCTGAGACGAAGCTGCCTCAGGGTTTCGCGCCGAAGGGCAGCGGCGGTGCATCCGCCTTGAGGACGATCCCGACACGGCGGTTATAGGCGAGATAAGGATTGTCCTTGATCAGCGGCTCGGTGTCGCCCTTGCCGGTGACGGAGGCGAAGCGGTCATCCGGGACACCCGTATTGCTGAGGATCTCGCGGACCGCCGCGGCACGCGCCACGGAGAGCTCCCAGGGATTGCCTTCCGGGGCCGCTCCGGGACGTGGCGCCGCCGTATGGCCCGTGATCGCGATCTTGTTGGACATCCGCCGCAGCGTCGGGGCGACGGCCGCGAGCAGCTTGCGCATGCGCTCGTTCGGCTGCGCCGAGCCCTCGGCAAACATCGCCCGCCCATCCTGATCGACGAGCTGGATATCGATGCCCGCCTCGGAAACCTCCACCAGGATGTTACGCGAGAGCTCGGCGATCTCCGGCATCTCGCGCAGGGCCTGCCGGAGCGAGGCGGCCGCGAGCGCAAAGCCACGGTCATGCGTCGCCGAGACCAGGCCGTCTTCCTTCTGCTGGTTGTGGTTGGGCGCTGTCGTGTCGGACGCATCGCTGAGCGGCCGGATATAGGCGTTCTTGATATGGGTCTTGGTCGGGATGCCGTCGACCTCGACGATGCCGGCGAGCCGCATGTCGGTCTGTGTGCCGAAAGCCTCGCGCATCGAGCCCGCGACGATCTGGAGCTTGTTCTTGTCCTGGCTCGAATAGGCCGCGACCATGACGAAGAACGCCATCAGCAGCGCCATCAGATCGGCGAAGGTCACGAACCAGCCGTGACCGCCATGGCCGCCGCGATTTTTCTTCGCCATCGCTCAGGTTTCCGTCAGGCCGCTTGGGCCATCTCGGCCCGATGATGGTCGGGGAGATAGGCGAGCAGCATTTCGCGCACCAGCGTCGCGCTCTTGGCATCGCGCATCTGCAGGACGCCGTCGATGATCAGCGTGCGCGAGATCTCTTCTTCCTCGAGCTTGATATGCAGCTTGTCGGCGATTGGCAGCGTGAACATGTTCGCGACCATCGCTCCATAGAGCGTCGCGAGCAGCGCCGTCGCCATGGCGGGGCCAAGCTTGGACGGGTCGCTCATATTGGCGAACATCGTCACCATGCCGAGAATCGTGCCGATCATGCCCCAGGCCGGGGCGCAGTCGCCGATGGCGCGATAGACCTTCGAACCCTCGTCGAGCCGCTGCAGGAAGTTGTCGCGGTCACGCTCCATCGTGTCGCGGATGAACTCCTTGTCATAGCCGTCGGCGATGTAGCGCAGGCCCTGGGCCAGGAACGGATCGGAGACCTCGACGTTTTCCAGCGCGACAGGGCCGCTCTTGCGGGCGATCTCGGCGACGCGCGTGATCTCGTCGATCAACTCGCGCGGATGGATCGAGCGCATCGTGAAGGCGAAACGGAAGCCCATCGGAATGCCATGGGCAATCACGGTGAACGGGAAGCGCAGCATGGTCGCGGCCGAGGCACCACCGAAGATGATGATCGCGGCGTGCTTATCCCAATAGGCGGCGAAATTGCCACCATCGATCATGATCAGCGAAATGATTGTCGCGATACCGCCCAGAATGCCGACGCCGGTTGCGATATCCATTTAAGCCATCCTGATCCACGCAGATCCAGCACCCGCGCAGCGCCCTGTCTTGGCAGTCTGGTAACCATAGCGGGAGCGGTTTGAACGAAGCGTTAAGCTTGAGCACTTGCTCAGGCCCGCGGCTCGGATAATGCTCCGCGGATGTCCTTGTTTGCGCTCTATGCCCGCGTCCTCGGCGAACTCGGCCCCGAAAAGCGGCTGGGGCTGATCCTTGCGCTCGCCAATATCCTGCTGGCGGCCGCAGCCTTCGCCGAGCCGATTCTGTTCGGCACGCTGATCGACAGGTTGACCAGCATCCAGAGCTCCGGCCAGCGACCAAACTGGAGCGACATCAATGTCCTGATCGCGGCTTGGGTCGGCTTCGGGCTCTTCAATATCGGAGCCAGCGTTTTCGTCGCCCTCCATGCCGACCGGCTGGCCCATCGCCGCCGCCTCGCCGTGATGGCCGACTATTTCGAGCATGCCCTGACCCTGCCGCTGGCCTACCACACCCAGACTCATTCCGGCCGGGTGCTCAAGGTGATGCTGGAAGGCACCAGCGGCATGTGGGCGCTATGGCTCTCCTTCTTCCGCGAACACTGCGCCAGCTTCGTCGCGCTCTTCATCCTGCTGCCCTTCACCCTCTGGAAGAACTGGCAGCTCGGGCTGCTGCTGATCAGCCTCGTCGTGCTCTTTGGCACGCTGACGGCCTTCGTGCTGCGCAAGACCGAAAAGCTCCAGAGCAATGTMGAAGGTTACCACTCCAACCTTGMCGAACGCGCCTCGGACGCGCTCGGCAATGTCCCGGTGATCCAGAGCTTCACCCGCATCGAAGCGGAGGTACGCGGCCTGCGCTCCACCATCGCCAGCCTGCTGGAGGCGCAGCTTCCGGTGCTGTCCTGGTGGGCGATCGCGACGGTGGCAACCCGCGCCTCGGCAACGCTCACCGTGCTGGCGATCTTCGTCGTCGGCACCTGGCTCCTGATGATGGGGCAGACAACCGTCGGTGAAATCGTCACCTTCATGGGCTTCGCCACCATGCTGGTCGGCCGGCTTGAGCAGATCGTCTCCTTCGTGAACTTCATCTTCATGCAGGCGCCGAAGATGCGCGAATTCTTCGGGGTGCTCGACACCATGCCGGCCGTGCGCGATCTCCCGGGCGCGCCCGATGTCGGCCGCCTCGAGGGCCGCATCACCTTCGATGACGTTTCGTTCTCCTATGACGGCAAGCGCGCGGCGGTCGCCGACGTGTCCTTCGCCGTCGAGCCCGGCGAGACCATCGCCATTGTCGGCTCGACCGGCTCCGGCAAGTCGACCACGCTCGGCCTGCTGCACCGCGCCTTCGATCCGCAATCCGGCCGTATCCTCGCCGATGGCAGTGATATTCGGGACATCTCGCTGCTCAGCCTGCGCCGCAATATCGGCGTCGTCTTTCAGGAGCCGATGCTCTTCGCTCGCTCGATCCGCGAGAATCTCACCGTCGGCAAGCCCGACGCGACCGATGCCGAGATGCTTGAGGCGCTCGACCGGGCCCAGGCGACCGAAGTCATGGCGCGCCAGACCGACGGGCTCGACACCCTGGTTGGCGAACGCGGCCGCACGCTGTCTGGCGGCGAGCGCCAGCGCCTTTCGATCGCGCGCGCGCTCCTCAAGAACCCACCGATCCTGATTCTCGACGAAGCCACCTCCGCGCTCGACGCTGCCACGGAAGTGAAGCTCCAGAAGGCGCTCGACGAGGTGATGAAGGGCCGCACGACTTTCGTCATTGCGCACCGCCTGGCCACCATCCGCAACGCCAACCGGATTCTCGTTTTCGAGCAGGGCCGCGTCATCGAGATGGGCTCCTTCGACGAACTCGTCGCCAGGGGCGGACGCTTCGCCGCGCTCGCGCGGGCGCAGTATCTCGTCACCGACAAGCCGGTCGCGATGCTGGCAGAGGACGCGGTCAGCCCGCTCGCCCAGAAGCTMGCCGCCGATTGACCGCGTGCTGCACCGGACGGCCTTGGATCATCGGCTGTGCCGAAAACCGCAATCCATTGTTCGAGCCGATGCCTTAGATCATCGGACCGGATATCGTATCCAGTCCGATGATCTAACCCTTTGTCTTTGCATCGGCTTTTCCGAAAACCGCAATCCACTTTTCGGGCCGATGCCTTAGCGCGGCCTCTCCTTGTCCGGTTCGTGATGCAGACAGGGATCGAGCTTCACATGGTTGGGTCCGACCCGTTCGAAGCTGCCGCTGGCCACGACCCGGTCGCCGAGCTTGCTGCCATTCTCGGCATAGGTGACGCACAGAACCTGCGGATCCGGCGCATGACAGAGCGCGAGATAGACCAGCGCCCCGTCGAAGCGGACCATGGTCAACTCTCCCTCGAACGAAGGAGACGCTTGGTCATGCCCCAGCTGTCGCGCGGGTTTGCGGCGGGATTGCGAACGGGTTGCCGCGATAACCCTGGAGGTAATCGACTTCATTCCATCTGCAGGCGAAGGTCGCGACATCGGCAGACCAGCCCGGCTGACAACGAAGGGGATTTCACGATGAAGACCTACGCCATGGCCCACCTCACCCACGTCGCTCTGGGACCTGAGATCATTGGCTATCTCGAAGGTATCGATGCGACGCTGGCACCGTTCCAGGGGCGCTTCATCATCCATGGCGATCCGCCGGAGCTGCTGGAGGGCAGCTGGTCGGGCGACCTGATCGTGATCGAGTTCCCGAACCGTGCGGCCGCGAAGGCCTGGTACGAATCAGAGGCCTATCAGGCTATCCTGCCCTTGCGCATGCGCAATTCGTCCGGCGCGGTCTTTTTCATCGATGGTGTTTCGTCCGACCATCTGGCGACGGATGTGCTACGCCGACAGTGAATACTTGCGAATGAGGCGCGGCGGAGCCAACGATCCTCCGACGCCGCGCGTATATCCCTCGGTCCATCGCCCGGCGTCCTCGCCGGGCGATGTCTCGTTTGTCGTCCGCCCGCCACAAGGATGGGGTCTGTCTTTGACCAGCATGATCATCCKCCTCATCTGCGCCTGGGCCTCGGTCCTTGCTTATCTGTTCTTCGGCAAGACGATTCTCGGGCAGCTTGGCTCCCCCGTCCTGTCCATGCTGATCTTTGCCTGGTTGCTCGGCATCATCGCCTGGTCGGCGATCGGCGTCGTGCATGAGGCGGAGGAACTGGCGCACAGGCTGGGCGAACCCTATGGCACGCTGATCCTGACGCTCTCGATCGTCATCATCGAGGTGGCGCTGATCGGGGCCGTGATGCTCGGGGCAACCGGGGCGCCGACACTTGGCCGCGACACGATGTTCGCCGTGCTGATGATCGTGCTCAACGGCGTCGTCGGCATCGGGCTGATCTTCGGCGGCCTGCGCCATTTCCAGCAGAGCTACAATCTGCAAGGTGCCACCGCCTATCTGGTCGTGATCATCCCGCTGACGGTCATCGCGCTGGTTCTGCCGAATTTCACCACCTCGACCAGCGACGGCACGCTGACCAACGTGCAGGCCATCTGCTTCTCGCTGTTCACCCTGGCGCTCTACGCGGCCTTCCTGATCCTGCAGACCGGCCGCCACAGCGATTTCTTCATCGAGCCTGACATGCCGGCACGCACCGGCGAAGCGCAGCCTCAGGTCGAAGGCGTCGGGCACGCCGCGTCCGGGAGCATCCTGCCCAATATCGGGCTGCTCCTGGCCAATATCCTGCCGATCGTCATCCTGGCGAAGAGCCTGGCGGCCGTGCTCGATTTCGGCATCGCCAAGCTCGACGCCCCCCCGGCGCTCGGCGGCATCCTGATCGCGATGGTCGTCTTCACGCCGGAATGCATTACGGCCCTGCGCGCGATCAATGCCAACCAGCTCCAGCGCGCGATCAATCTGTGCCTGGGTGCGGCAGCCTCGACGCTTGGCCTGACGGTGCCTGCCGTGCTGGGCATCGGCCTTCTCACCGGCCAGCCGGTCACGCTCGGCCTGTCGGCCACCAATATGGTCATCCTGGCGATGACGCTGATGCTGAGCACGCTGACTTTCACCGGCTCACGCACGACGATGCTGGAAGGCGCCGTGCATCTCTGCGTCTTCTTCGTCTTCCTGGTGCTAGTGTTCAGCCCGTAGCGGCGAGGGCAAGCGCCAGGGGGGTGATCCGGAGCGAGGTCACGCGGTTGCGGCTCTTGCGCACCACTTCGAACTTGAAGCCGTGGAAGGTGAAGGCCTGCCCGGCCTCGGGGATGGTGCGGGCCTCGTGAATGACGAGGCCGGCAATCGTTGTCGCCTCCTCGTCGGGCAGGTCCCAGTCCATCGCGCGGTTCAGGTCCCGGATCGGCACTCCGCCATCAACGACCACCGACCCATCCACCTGCTGGCGCAGGCCCGGCACCGCGATGTCATGTTCGTCGCGGATATCGCCGACGATTTCCTCGAGGATATCCTCGAGCGTCACCAGCCCCATCACCTCGCCATACTCGTCGACGACAAGCGCGAAATGGGTCTTGCGCGCCAGGAAGGCCTTGAGCTGATCAGGCAGCGAGGTCGTGACCGGGGTGAACCAGGGCGCGAGGGCGATCTGCGCCACGTCGAGCTTGCCGGCATCCCCGCCGGCAGCATCGAGCGCCCGCAGCAGGTCCTTGGCGTGCAGGATGCCGACAATGTTCTCCGGCTTGTCGCGCCAGAGCGGCATCCGCGTATAGGGCGAGGCCAGGACCTCGCGCACGATCGCTTCCGGTCCGATATCGAGATTGATCGTCCGCATCTTGGTGCGGTGGATCATCACGTCCTCGACGCCGAGCTCCTTCAGGTCGAGCAGCCCGCCGAGCATGTCGCGATCGGCCTTCTTGACCGCCCCCTCCTGGTGCATCAGGTCGACCTGACCACGCAGCTCTTCATTCGGTGAAAGGATCGACTGGTTCTCGTCGATACGGATGCCGAAGAGGCGCAGGAAGCGCCGAACAAACCATTCGATCGCCAGTGTCAGCGGGCCCAGCACGGCAACGACCCAGGCCACCGGCCGCGCCAGCCGCAGCGCCGCCTGGTCGGGCTTCGCGATCGCCGCTGTCTTCGGCATGATCTCCGCGAAGATGATCACGAGGACCGACATCACGGCCGTCGCATAGATCACCCCGGCATTGCCGAAGGCCGCGACCAGCACGCTGGTGGCGAAGGCCGAGGCACCGATATTGACGACATTGTTGCCGATCAGCATGGCGCCGATCAGCCGCTCCCGCGTCGCCAGCAGCCGCATCGCGATGCCGGCCCGTCGGCTTCCCGCCTTCTCCAGCGCGGCGATCCGGGCTTTCGAGGCAGCCGTCAGCGCCGTCTCGCTGCCCGAGAAGAAGGCTGATAGCAACAGGCAGATCAGGACGATCAGCGCGGCCAGCCAGGGGTTGATGTTCTCGAGCATGGTCCCAGCGTGCTCAGGCGGCCGCGAGCTCGGCCTCGATGAAGTCCCTGACCTCGTCCGCCGCGACGCCCGGCGCGATGAAGCTCTTGCCGATGCCGCGCGCCAGGATGAAGGTCAGCACGCCGCGCTTGACCTTCTTGTCCTGGGTCATCGCGGCAACGATCTCCTCCGTGCTGCCGGCCCCGCCCGGCACCTGCTGCAATCGGCTCGGCAGGCCGACGGCATCGAGATGCGCCGCGACCCGCCCTGCATCCTGTCCGGAACAAAGGCCGAGCCGCTGCGAGAAGCGGAAGGCGAGCGCAAGACCGATCGCCACCGCCTCGCCATGCACCAGCCGGTTCGCGTCATAGCCGGTTAGGCGCTCCAGCGCGTGAGCGAAGGTGTGGCCGAGATTGAGCAAGGCGCGGTCCCCCTCCTCGCGTTCGTCCCGTGCCACGATCGCCGCCTTGGCGCGGCAGGACACGGCGACAGCATGATCGCGCTCGGGTCCGCCTGCAATGATGCGGCTCCAGTTGACTTCGCACCAGTCGAAGAAATTCGGGTCGCCGATCAACCCGTATTTCACAACCTCGGCATAGCCAGCCTTGAACTCCCGCTCGCTCAGCGTATCGAGCAGCGCCGTGTCGGCAATGACCAGGGCTGGCTGGTGGAAGGCGCCGATCAGGTTCTTGCCATGCGAGGAGTTGATCCCTGTCTTGCCGCCGACCGAGGAATCGACCTGCGACAGCAACGTCGTCGGGATCTGCACGAAGCGCACGCCGCGCCTGAGCACGGCCGCCGCGAAACCGGTCAGGTCGCCGACCACACCGCCGCCAAAGGCGATGACGAGATCGTTGCGCTCGATCTTCGCAGCGAGCAGCGCGTCGCAAAGCGCCGCGAACCGAGCATAGGATTTCGATGCCTCGCCGGGCGGGATCTCGATCCGCGTGGTCGCGACGCCGGCCTGTTGGAGGCAGGTTTCGAAGGCGGGCGCATGCAGGCCGGCGACATGCTCGTCGGTGACCAGCGCCGCCTTGGCGCCAGGCGCGAAGCTGGCGATCAGGCTCGCCGCCTCGCAAAGCTGGTGGCGGCCGATATGGATGTCGTAGCTGCGCCCTTCGAGCGCAACGGGAACCACGATCCGCGCGCCGGACTTCTCGTTCGCAGGTTTGATCATGTCTTCGCTCTCAGCAGCTCAAAGGCTCTCAAGGGAACGCAAATGGCGATCGAGCGCGACTATCGCCTCCTCGACGACGACCTCATGGGGGTCATCGCGCGAGGTCACCGTTACATCAGCCAGAGCATAGACCGGTTCGCGCTCCGCCAGCATCCGCCGCATCGTCGCTTCAGGGTCGGCAGTCTGCAGCAGGGGCCGGTTGGAGCGCTTGCGCACCCGGCGCATCAGCACATCGGCATCCGCCTTGAGCCAGATCGAGATGCCGAGTTCGATGATGCGCTCCCGCGTTTCCGCGTTCATGAAGGCGCCGCCCCCGGTMGCGAGCACCAGCGGCGCGCGTGTCGCCAGAACCCGGCTGATGACGCGTCTCTCGCCGTCACGGAACTCGGTTTCGCCGCGCTGCGCGAAAATCTCGGGAATCGTCATGCCGGCCGCAGTTTCGATTTCGACGTCGGCGTCGACGAAAGCCAGGCCGAGCCGCGTTGCCAGCCGCCGCCCCACGGAACTCTTGCCCGAGCCCATCATGCCGACAAGCACGACTGCGCGCTTCCCGAGCAGACTGCGCAACTCGGAATTGTCCAGGTTCTCGATGGGGTCGGCTATTGTCATCGCGGCATTTCCTCGCAGCCGGTCTAGCATGAGCCGTCAGCCGACGTCATGCCCTCACGACGCTGATGAACCGGTCTGCACTTGCGCGAACCGCCAGGCATCGGGAATAACCGGATAGTCCTGAATCGGGGCAAGGTTCCAGGAGACATCCGGCCCGTGCCGACCCTCTTCAGATTCATCGCCTTTCTCGCCATCGTCGGCGGGCTGATCTTCGCCGGAATGATCGCGCTGGTCACCTTCGTCCAGCCCGAGCAGCGCGAGATGGTCGAGATCGTGCCACCGTCCAAGCTGCAGCAGCGATGAGCCGGCTGGCGCGCAGCCGGATCACGGCCTTTCTCGACATGCTCGCGGCGGAGCGCGGCGCGGCGAAGAACACGCTCGAGGCCTATGAGCGCGACCTCGACGACTATACCGGCTTCATCGCCGGCCGCGGCGACCTCGGCTCCATCGGCGCCCAGGACATCCGGGACTGGCTCGCCGATCTTGCAGCCCGTGGATTGAAGGCGTCATCGACGGCGCGCCGGCTTTCCGCGGTGCGCCAGTTCCATCGCTTCCTCTATACGGAAGGGCTGACGGGCGCCGACCCCTCCGCCGCGATCGACGGACCAAGGCAGGGCCGGCCGCTGCCCAAGGTCATTTCCGTCGCCGATGTCGATCGCCTGATCGAGACGGCGCGGCTCCTCAGCGAACGCGATGGTCTTACCCCGGCGGCACGGCTGAAGGCCCTGCGCATGCGCTGCCTGATCGAGATGCTCTACGCCACGGGCCTGCGCGTGTCCGAACTGATGGCGTTGCCGCTCTCAGCGGCAACGACGCGCGAGCGCTTCCTTGTCGTGCGCGGCAAGGGCAACAAGGACCGGCTGGTGCCGCTGAACGACGCTGCCCGCGAGGCCRCACGCAGCTATCTGGAGGCCCTGCGCCAGGCTGGAAGCGCGGACGGCCGCTGGCTCTTCCCGTCCGACGGCGAGAGTGGGCATCTGACGCGCCAGGCCTTTGGCCGCGACCTCAAGATGCTGGCCGGGGCAGCCGGCTTATCCGCGGCGCTGAGCCCGCACGTGCTGCGCCACGCCTTCGCCAGCCATCTGCTGCAGAACGGTGCGGATCTTCGCGTCGTGCAGGAACTGCTCGGCCATGCCGATATCGCCACGACCCAGATCTACACCCATGTCCTCGACGAGCGCCTGAAGAGCATGGTGCGCGACCTGCACCCCCTGGCCGACGAGAGCTGATCGCCAGGCCCCGGGAAGACCGGAATTGCGAGGCCGCCCCGATCAGCGCGGGCCTTCTGCAAGGGCGAGCGTGCCGAGGCGGGCGGCGACGGCCCTTGCCGCCATTTCGAGATCTCGGGGCCCTGAGCGGTGATCGAAAGTGCGCCAGGTCAGGGCGCTCTGGATCGGCGGCAGATCAATCTCGATGAACTCGACGCCAGGATGGGCGAAGTAGTTCCGGGCTCGCGAGGTCAAGGTCATGACGCATTGGCCGGCTGCGACCGCGACCAGCCCTTCTCGCACCGTCGCGATCTCGGGACCGTCGGCGATGGCCTGCCCCGACGGGGTCACACGCGGAAAATGATAGTTGCACCACTCGTCGGACGCTGCGCCGGCGGGCAATCGGACCATTCGCTCGTATTGCAGCTCTTCTGGATCCACCAGCTTGTTGGCCGCCAGGCGGTGTCCGCTCGGCACAACGAGCGTGCGTGCATCCTGGAAGAGAATGGCGCCTCGCGTCAGGCTGTGTGTCGCAAGCGGCAGCCGCGCCAGCGCCACGTCGACCTTGCCGTCCAGGACCGCCGATCCCTGGTTCAGATAGTTGAGCTCGACGAAGCGGAGCGAGATGTCGGGACGAGAGCGCGCGAATTCCGCAACCACCGCCGATGTGAGCTCGTAGAATCCACCGCCGAGATAGCCGACGAGCAATTCCGTCTGCTGGCCCTGAGCGCGTTTGCGCGCATCGCCAAGCGCCGCCCTGAGAGCATTGACCGGCGGTTCGAGATCCTTCAGCAGAGCTTGCCCGAGAGCTGTGAGCGATACGCGCCGGCTCGTCCGCTCAAACAGCCGACCTCCGAGATGGCTCTCGAGAGATTTGATCGACTCCGATACGACGGATTGCTTCACGCCCAGTGCTTCGGCGGCCTGGCCGAAGTGCAGCCGGTGAGCCACGGCCAGGAAGCAATCGAGTTTGCGGAGATCCATGGCGCCTGATCAATCGGGAATACCGATTGATAAAGTTGTTTTGCGGCGTTGATCAAGAGGCACCATTCGCCAAAACCTCTTGAAAATACATCCGCTCCCGCAGCCAGCGCCAAGGCGGATCAGGAGGACAGGCGAATGGACGTTTCAACCACCCCCGTGGAATTTCGCGCCGGTGAGGATGTCATTCGCGGCTCCTTCCATCTGCCGTCGACGAGCGGACCGCTTCCCGCCGTTGCCCTCGGACACGGCTGGGGAATGGTCGCGGGCGGTGATCTCGAGGACTATGCCCGCATCATTGCGGCACAGGGCATCGCCTGCCTGACCTTCGATTATCGGCGGCTCGGCAAGAGCTCCGGACTGCCCCGCCAGGAGATCGATCCCGCCTGGCAGCAGGAGGACTATAGGACTGCGGTCACCTATCTTTGTTCGCGCCCCGACGTCGACGTGCAGCGCATCGGGATCTGGGGAACCAGCTACAGCGGAGGCCATGTCCTCGTAGTCGGTGCCACCGATCGCCGGGTGAAATGCGTCGTGAGCCAGGTTCCGACGATCAGCGGCTACCTGTCCGGCCTGCGGAAGGTCCATCCGCGCCACGCCGAGACGCTCCAGCGCTTTTTCGCGGATGACCGGTTGGCGCGCCTGAACGGACAACCGCCAGGCACGATGCGCGAGGTCGGGCAGGATGAAGGGCCGGACGTCGCCTATCCCGGCGCGGAATCATACGACTACATGATCGGACAGGCCGCGCGCTGCCCCGAATGGCGCAACGAAGTGACCATCCGATCTCTCGAACTCGCGCGCAGCTACGAGCCAGGTCAATGGGTGTCGCGGATCGGGCCCGCAGCGCTCCTGATGATCGTTGCCGACAACGACCTTCAGACGCCGACCGATCTTCAACTCGACGCCTTCACCCAGGCGCGCGAGCCCAAGGAATTGCTGCTGCTCCAGGGCGGCCATTACTCCGCCTACCAGCAGCATTTCGAGACGACGAGCAGCGCGGCAGCGCGCTGGTTCTCGACCCATCTCTAAACAGAACGGCCAAAGAGCCACCAGGGAGGAATTCATGTCAGCCGATATTCTGGCGGGCGGCGAGGCCGCGCGTCCGCACKATCGTGTCGCTAGGAGCAAATCGCTCCAGTCGCTCCGAGCCGCCGCCGTCGGGAATCTGCTCGAGTGGTTCGACTGGACGCTCTATGGCACCTTCGCCGTCTATCTCGCAGCCAACTTCTTCGAGAAGACGGACTCCACATCCGCGCTGCTCTCGACGCTCGCCGTCTTTGCGGTTGGTTTCGTTGCGAGACCGATCGGCGGCATCATCTTTGGGCGCTTCGGCGATCGGATCGGCCGCAAGAACACCCTGATCGTGACGATGTCGACGATGGCTGCGGCCAGCCTGATGATCGCCCTCATCCCCTCCTACGCGAGCATCGGAATCTGGGCGTCGGCGCTGTTGCTGATCGCACGCCTGCTGCAGGGCCTGGCGCATGGCGGAGAGTCCGGCGTCTCCTATGCCTATGTTGCAGAGATCGCTCCCGCCGAAAGGCGCGGCCTTTGGGCAAGCAGCGTCTTCATCAGCGTGACGCTCGGCGTCATGGCGGCGACCCTCCTCGGTATCGTGCTGACGTCGCTATTCTCGCCGGCGGACATGATGGCCTATGGCTGGCGTCTCGGCTTCGCCTTCGGTGGTATCCTCGGTCTGTTCGCGCTCTACATGCGCCGCGCCGCGCATGAGTCCCCGGTCTATGACGCGGACGAAGCCACACCTGCGGTTGTCGCGCCGATGAATGGCCGCGACAAACTCCAGATCCTGCTGAAGGTGGTCTTCTTCTCGGCCGGCTCCAATGTCGCCTACTACACCTGGGTGACCTTCGCTCCGAGCTTTGCGATCTCCGCGCGCGGAATGGATGCCCGCGGAGCCCTCATCGCGAGCCTGCTCGCTCAACTCGTCGTTCTCTGTCTGCTGCCCTTGTTCGGGCACCTCGCAGACAAGGTCGGCCGCAAGCCGATGGTGTTCATCTATGGGCTCGGACTGATCCTGGCTCCGATCCCGGTCGCAGCGATTCTGACAAACGAGCCCTGGACCCTCTTCCTCTCTCAAGGCATCGGCCTGGCCGTCTGGGCGATCATCGCCTCGATCTACCCGACCCTGATCGCAGAGCAGATCCCGACCCAGCAGCGGGCGCTCGGAGTCGGCTTCCTGTCGTCGCTTTCGGTCGCGATTTTCGGAGGCACGGCCCCTTATCTCAACGCCTGGCTGAGCTCGATCGGACTGTCCTGGGTGTTCTCGCTCTACATCATGGTCCTCGGCGCCCTCGCCGTCATCGCCGCCATCATGATCCGCGAAACCCGCGGCGTCCCCCTCAGCCAGATCCGCAGCGGTCGCTGACCAACCGGGCCGCACAGCGTGCGGCCCATTCTTCCAGGAACGGGAACCATGCAGGATTGCCAGAAGGCCCATCGGGGCAAGATCGCCGTCGTGACCGGCGCGAGCGGCGGCATTGGAGCAGCCATCTGCGCGAAGCTGAATGCCGAAGGCGCCAGGGTCGTTGCGCTCGACCGCCAGGACGGACCAGGGTCGGCCGGCATCGATCGCCGGATCGTCGACATCGCGAATACGGCCGCCCTGCAGGATACCGTCGCGCAGATCGCAGCCGATCACGGCCGCATCGACATCTGGGTGAACAACGCGGGCTTCCTGGAACGCCAGGCCGCACTCGACATCACGGTCGATGACTGGAGCAAGTCGATCGACGTCAATCTGACGGCGGCATTCTTCGGGGCACAGGCCGCTGCGCGGGTCATGAAGGACGGCGGCGGTGGTTCGATCGTCAACCTCTCAAGCTATGCCGGCCTGAAGGCCCGGCCCAACTGCGCTCATTATGCTGCTGCCAAGGCCGCAATCGCGCATCTGACGTCCTGTCTCGCGATCGAGTGGGGCCCCCTGAACATTCGCGTCAACGCCATCGCCCCCGGCTATATCGAGACCCCGATGAGCGCATGGATGCATGCCGATCCCGAGCAGAAGGCGATCTATCTTGGTCGGACGCCACTCGGACGCATGGGGCAGCCGACAGAGATCGCGGATTCCGTGAGCTTCCTCGCTTCCGATGCCGCCGGCTACATCACCGGCCACGTTCTGGGTGTCGACGGAGGCATCGGCAGGTCATGAGTTCGTCCTTCTGGCAGGATCGGGTCTTCGTCGTCACCGGTGGGGCAAGGGGGCAAGGCGCTGCCGAGGTGTCCCGCCTTCTTGCGGCCGGCGCGAAGGTCGTGGTCGCCGACGTGCTTGGCCCCGACGACCCGCATTGGTCAGTGCTCGGCGACACAGCGGACAGGCTGAGTGTCGTCACGGCCGACATATCGCGGGAGGAATCCTGGGCCGAGATCCTCGCCGCAGCCGGCACACTCGGAGGCTCGCTCTCGGGGCTGGTCAACAACGCCGGCATCACGCTGCGCAAGACCGTTACGGAGACCACGCATGACGAGTGGCTGGCCGTGCTGAACGTCAACCTCAATGCCGCCTTCCTGGGTATCCGGCACCTGGCGCCGCACATGGCCGACGGCGGGTCGATCGTGAACGTGTCTTCCACGGCTGGCCTCACCGGCTATTTCAGCGCCGCCTACACCGCCAGCAAATGGGGGCTGCGCGGTCTCGCGAAGGCGGCTGCCATCGAACTGGCGGCTCGGGGAATTCGGGTGAACACGATCTGCCCGGGGCTGGTCGATACCCCGATGATCAATCAGCCCAACGGAGGCTACGACGCTCAGCGCGCAACCGCCTTCTTCGAAGGGAACCGGATGATGACGCCACTCGCGCGTGGTGCCGACCCGGACGAGATCGCCGGCGCGGTGATGTTCCTGCTCGGACCCGATAGCCGCTTCATCACCGGCACGGATCTCGCCGTCGATGGTGGCATGATCGGCGCCGGTATCTACACGAAGATCGGGCGCGACGTCGGGACTGTACAGCCCGCGTAGCCACGACCGCGGCGCGCACCAGTAATCGCGAAGGGCAGAATCTCCCTGTGTCATGCGACGTTGACGAGCATAGAAAACAATCACCGACGCCTGGTCACAAACCAGCGACGGATCGGTCAGGACGGTGCCGATCGCGCCGCCCTGCCGCCATGGCCGATCAATTTGCCGTGTAGACCAGCTCGCGCTCCGCCTTGGGCGGAAGGAACTGGCGCGAAAAGATCTCTTCGGGCTTCGGCTTGCGGGCGAGCTGATAGCCCTCGGCAATGATGTCGATGGCGCGCGCCATGCGGTCGTCCTTGGTGTCGCCGACACCGATTTCCTTCATTTCCGGCGAGACGATCAGCTCGCTGAAGGAGTATTGCAGCCGCTTCTTCTCGACAGCCTCGTTGACGAGATTGTCGAAATTCATCACGCCCTTCATGCCGAGGGCCTGGTCCTTAGCGATCTCGATCATGGCCTTGTTGGTCGCACGAACGAGCCCTGCCACCGCCTTGGGGTTATCCTTCAGCAGCTTCTGCGAGACCATCAGCCCGTTGGAATAGAGGTCGAGCCCGTAATCCCCGAAGCTCAGCCAGTTGAAATCCTTGTCGGGATCCTGCCGGTTGAGAAGCAGGTTGAAGTAGCCGGTGATGTTGAAGACGAGCGCGCCGTCGACATCGCCCTTGATCAGCAGCGGCTCCTGCAGGTTGGGCGCCATGTTCGAGAGCTTGATCTTGCTGATGTCGAGGCCATTCTTGCGGGCGAAGACCTCGAGCAGCCGGGTCGTCGGGGTGCCCTGTGCCCCACCCAATGTCTTGCCTTCGAGGTCCTTCGGTGTGGTGATGCCGGTCGCCTTCTTGCTCGAGATGGCGAAGGGCGGCCGGTTCCAGATCATGTACACCATCACCGGCGCTTCGCCCGGCTTGGCAGCCGCGTTCTGGATGATGGCGTTGACGTCGCCGAAGCCGGCGTCATAGGCGCCGCCCATGATGCGCGTCACCGTCGCGCCCGAACCCTCGCCCTGGTCGATCACGACGTTCAAGCCCTCTGCCTTGTAGTAGCCCTTGTCACGGGCGACGAAGAACACCGCATCGGAGCCCTGGGTCTTCCAGCCCAGCGTGAACTTGAGCGTCGTCTCCTGCGCCATGGCGGAGTTGGCCAGTGCAAGGCCTGCGAACAGCGTCGCGGTCAACGTCTTGAGCATCCTCATGTCCCCTCTGGTTGATACGAATTGGATCAGGCGGCAGCGAAGTCGTTCTTGCGATTGGCCCAGCCGGTGACACGCATCTCGATCAGCGAGAACGCGGCGTAGAGCGCGACTCCCAGGCCGGCGAGGATGAAGAGCCCGGCAAAGACCAGCGGCACGTTGAAATTCGACGAGGCGCTCATCATCACGTTGCCGATGCCGCGATTGGAGGCGACGGTTTCCGCCAGCACGGTGCCGACGAAGGCATAGGTGATCGCGACCTTCAGCGAGGCGAAGAAGAACGGCATCGTCCGCGGCAGGCCGACATTCCACAGGATGTCGAGCTTGCTGGCGCCGAGCGCCTTCAGCACGTCCTCCATTTCCGGCTCGGTGGTGGCAAGCCCGGTCGCAATATTGACGGCGATCGGGAAGAAGCACATCGCGAGCGAGGTCAGCACGGCCGGGACTGTGCCGGAGCCGAACCAGAGCACGAAGATCGGCACGACCGCGACCTTGGGGATCGAGGAGAAGCCGATCAGTAGCGGATAGACCGTGTCATAGGCCGTGCGCGACACCCCGATCGTCGCACCAAGGAAGACCCCGAGCAGGACGCCGAGGACGAAGCCGGCCATCGTCGTCGCCAGCGTCTGCAGGATATGGGGCCAGAGAACAGGGAAGCGCGCGAGAAGCGTAGCGAAGACCTGGCTTGGCCGCGGCAGGATCAGGTCCGACACGCCCGCGAGCAGGCAGAACAGCTCCCAGGACKCGAAGAAGAGCGCGATCAGCGCCGCTGCCCAGAACTTGCGCTTGAACTCGCTCATCTCATGCACCGTCCTGGCTTGCCGGCGCCGAGCGGGCATCAACAATGAAGTCACGCAAGCGCTGGTTCAGCGCCACGAAATCCGGCTCGAAGCTCATGGCGATGGTGCGCGGGCGTGCAAACGCAACCTCGCTGTCGTCGAGGATGCGGCCGGGCCGCGCGCTCATCACGCAGATGCGGCTCGCCAGGAATCCGGCCTCGCGCAGATCATGCGTCACCAGCAGCACGGTCGGACGGTGAGCCAGCCAAAGATCCTGCAGGATCGCCCAAAGTTCCTCGCGCGTGAACTGATCGAGAGCGCCAAAGGGCTCATCGAGCAGCAGCATGCGCGGCTCATGGATCAACGCTCGGCAAAGATTGGCCCGCTGAAGCATGCCGCCTGAGAGTTGCCAGGGATATTTGCTGGCAAATCCCTGCAATCCGACTTGCGCCAGCAATGCATGCGCCTTGTCGCGGAAAGCAGCGCGTTTCTCCCGCCGATAACGCGAGCGGAAAGGCTGGACGATCTTCAAGGGCAACATGACGTTCTGTTCGATCGTCAGCCAGGGCAACATGGTCGGGTTCTGGAATGCCATCCCGATCCTGAGCGCCTTCGCCGCAACCTCGCGGCCACCCACGATGACGACGCCCGTCGTCGGCTGCACGAGCCCGCTGACGAGCTTCAGGATCGTCGACTTGCCGCAACCCGACGGGCCGACCAGCGCGAGGAACTCACCGTCCTGGATACGCAGGGTCGTCTCCGCCAAGGCGGGAACGGCGTTTGCGCCCCGCCCGAAGGTGACGCTCGTCTGCGACAGTTCGATCGCCGAGCCCGGCCGTGTCATGGTGCCCTGTGCCATGATCGCATCAGGAGCCGAGACGATAGGGAGTGTGGCTATCGCGAGGTTCATTCCCAAAAGTRCATGCAATCATGATGCCATCTTGTATTCTATCCGGCGGCTCCCGATCCGAGCAGATTGCAGAGTTTGGAACCGAGGCGCTAAGAGGGGTGGCTTCACACGCGGACACGGGACATGGCGCGCGACAAGGCCGAAGACAGCCCATCGGACAAGGTCGGAACGATCTGCCGGGCGTTGCGGCGTGCGATCATCGAGCAGGCGCTCGAGCCTGGCGCCAAACTGCCGGAGGATGCGCTCGGGGAACGCTTTGGCGTGAGCCGCACGATCGCGCGCCACGCGCTCGGCCAGCTCGCGGCCGAGGGCCTGGTGGAATTACGCCGCAACCGCATCGCCGTCGTCGCCACCCCGAGCTGGCAAGAGGCGCGCGACACCTTCGATATTCGGATCCAGCTCGAGCGCCTCGTCGTGCGCCAGCTCGCAGGCAGGTTGAGCAAGGCCCAGCTCACGGCGCTACGCGCTCATATCGATCAGGAAGACGCGGCACGCGGTGGGCCCGACGCGGTCTCGATCCGGCTCGCCACCGAATTCCACATCCTTCTCGCCACCATGACGGAAAGCGCGATCATGATCCGCTATGTCAGCGAGATCGCCTATCGCTGTTGCCTGACGCTATCGCTGTTCAGCCGCCCGCATTCCTCGGAATGCGCAATCAATGAGCATCGCCTGCTCATCGATGCGCTTGAAAGCGGCGATGCGGAGAAGGTGATGAGCTTGATGCATCACCACCTCGATTCGGTGGCGGAGCGGGCCCTCGTCGCGCAGGCCAAGCCGCGCGGCCGCGACATCATGGATATCCTGGCGCCCTATGCTGACGCGCCGGTCACGCGATCCACCGTCCGCAAGCGGCGCCTGGACGCAGCGGAATAGCGCTGCCCGCGGCGATGCCGTGCGGCTGCAGGATCGAGGCAACATTCTCGTTCCAGACATCCCGGCGACAGCGGGCCCCCGAGCCAGGGGCCTGGCTCGGGGGCCCGTGACCCCCACGGGTTCATGGCGACGCCTGACTATCTCGCCTCCTCTCGCGCCTTCCCCTCCTCGCCGCAGCCATGGCTCAACGGCGGTGCGTCGGAGAGCATCATCCCGGCACATTAAGTGCATGCATGTTTTCGATCCATTCAATGCCGATTCCGAAGCAGCATCATGCCGTCCGACACAGCTCTCGATCTCGTCTTCCGCCAGGCCGCCATTGCGGGATGCGAGCGGCCGCAGGACATCGGAGTCAGCGCCGGTCGTATCGTCGCCATGGCACCAAATCTCGTCACCGATGCACCGGCCCATGACGTCGGTGGCCGCCTTGTCGTGCCAGGTTTCGTCGACAGCCATATCCATCTCGACAAGGCCTGCTTGCTTGGCCGCTGCGGCCACTCCCATGGCGGGCTCAGCAACGCCATTGCGGCTGTGGCCGCGATGAAACGGGACTTTAGCGTGACCGATGTCTACGAGCGCGGCGCTTGCGTGCTCGACAAGGCAATCGCGAAGGGCACGACCCGCATGCGCACTCATGTCGAGGTCGATCCCCGTGCCGGGATTCGGAGCTTTCAGGCGATCAAGGCCTTGAGAACCGACTATGCCTGGGCGCTCGATCTTTCGATCTGCGTCTTCCCACAAGAGGGCTTGACCAACGACCCGGGCACGGAGGCGCTGCTGCTTGCAGCGTTACGCGATGGCGCCGACCTCCTCGGCGGCTGCCCCTATACTGATACCGACCCGGTTGCCCAGATCGACCGTCTCTTCGCACTGGCAAGGGAATTTGACGTCGACCTCGACTTCCATCTCGACTTCGACCTCGATCCGAGCTGGATGCATCTCGACGAAGTCTGCCGCCAGTCTGAGCACCATCGCTGGCAGGGTCGCGTCACAATTGGCCATGTCAGCAAACTATCGATGGTCGATCCGGAAACGCTGGCTGTGATCGGGCACCGGCTTTCCGATTCCGGAGTTGCACTGACTGTGCTCCCGGCGACAGACCTGTATTTGATGGGGCGGCAATCGGCCTACGCTCAGCCGCGCGGGCTCGCACCAGCCCATCGTCTCGCCGCGCAAGGTGTGGTCTGCTCGATCGCGACCAACAACGTTCTCAATCCCTTCACCCCTTTCGGTGACTGTTCGCTGCTCCGCATGGCGAATCTCTATGCCAATGTCGCGCAATGCGGGCCGGGCGATTTTCCGTGCTGTCTGGACCTGATCACGACGCTGCCTGCGCGGCTGATGCGGCTGCCTGACTACGGGATCGCGGTTGGGAATCCCGCGGATCTTGTCATTCTCGATGCCAAGACCCCAACCGATGCGCTGGCAGAGATTGCCGAGCCCATCACTGGCTTCAAGCGCGGACGGCTCAGTTTCGAACGCCCCCGAGCGTCGTTGAACAGATTGGCTGCAACGAACGGCGTCCTGCCAAGGCCCGTCGCTCTCTCAGGCGGTTGAGCGCTCCGTATTCCGATATCTGCCGCGCGGGGAGCGATTGGCTACCTTGGGAAGAATACCCCCGCGAGCCCTCGCAAAGAAATCCTGCGGGCCCCATCTGGCCGCCCTTCAGGATGATCTCATGGCCGGCAAGCCGCAGGTCGTCGCTATAAGCGCGGCAGAGCGGCGCGCCATGCACACAGGGTGCCAGATAGGACGGACCCCAGATGTCAAGGGATTGGATCGCTGAGCTTCGGGCTCCGTTGCACGGAGGCTTGGCCGACCCGCTCAAGCCTGGCCCCCGGCCACAGGGAGCCATGTGAAAGGCAGTTGCATCAACGCGCGCGCTCCGTTAAACGTTTTACTGTAAAACGTTTAACAGGCCATGCGGTGAGCTCGAAACGTGTCACGATCAAGGAGGTAGCGGCGCTCGCTGGCGTGTCTATCGCCACGGTGTCGAACGTCTTCAGCGGCAACAAGCCGGTCAATGCCGATCTCCAGGAGCGGGTCCAGAAGGCGGCCCGCGAGCTGTCCTACCAAGTCGACCGCGCTGCCTCTCAGCTCCGTTCGGGCCAGGCAAAGGTCGTGGGCGTACTCGTTCCGGATCTGGACGACGTGTTCTTCACCTCCCTGGTCTCGCAGCTCGAAGTGATGGCGCAGGCGGACGGATATGACATCATCGTCGCCAATTCGCGTGACGACATCGCTTTGGAACAATCGCGGCTGCGTGCCCTGCTGGCCTGGCGCCCTTCCGGCCTGATCGCGATTCCCTGCAGCGACGGCATGCCCGCAGGACTCGAGCGCGAGATCGGTCGCCTGCCGATGGTTTTCGCGGATCGCGTGCCGCCCGAAGGCTGCATCGTCGACACGGTCGCAATCGATAATCGAGAAGCCGGTGAGATCGCGGCAAGGCATCTGTTGGGCAGGGGTCATCGTGACATCGTCGTCGCCGCCTCAAGCCTCGGAATTTCACCGATCCGCGAGCGCACGCGCGGCGCCTGCGACCTGATTCGTGCGACGATCGGCCACGAGCCGACCGTCATCGAACTCGGTTCCAATGCCGAGCGCGGGGCCGGCGCCTTCCTGCATTGGCTCGAGCGACACCGGCGGCCGAGCGCAGTCATCGCCCTGACCAACGTCACGACGCTCAGCGCGCTCTCGGCGCTGGCCCGTCTGCGGGTCGATATTCCCGATCCGGTCTCCGTGGTCGGTTTCGACGACTATCCCTGGATGAGCGCGCGCAAGACCGGCCTCACCGCAATTCGGCAGCCGATCGCGGAGATCGCCGCAGCCGCCTGGCAGCGCCTGCGCGCGCGCATGGCGGGCGACGGCTCGGCGCCGCAGCGCATCGTACTGCAGACCAGCCTGCAGGTCCGCGAGTCCGTCCGCGATCTCGTGCCCGCGGCGGACGATGGTCGCGACAGCGATAGCCCCGAACCGCTTCTGAACCCGGAGACGGCGATCTCTGCGCCCAAAGCCATGCATTGACGGACAACCCCATGTCCGCGCCACCGGGCCAAGAGAGCCTGGATCGAAAGAAGTCCTGGAGGAAAGAGTGCAGCCTGAAAAAACGGCACGGATTCTGCCGCTGCTCGCGCCGGTCCATCTGCTCATCCTGAGCGTGATCGTGCTGCCGTCGCTCTATGTGATGTGGCTCAGCCTGAACACCTCGAGCTTCGGCCAGGCGCCGAGCTTCGTCGGGCTTCAGAATTATATGCGTGTCCTCGCGGACCCGGCCTTTCACAGCGCGCTGCTGAACACGGTCGTGCTCGTCGTCGTGGCCGTCCACCTCGAACTGGCCGTCGGGCTMGGCATGGCGCTGCTTTTCGCCAGTGGCCTGCCGTTTCGCCGCTTCCTTCTCGTCGCCGTGCTCGCGCCCTATGCCGTCAGCGAGGTCACCGCCGTGGTGATGTGGCGCTTCCTGTTCGATYCCGATGCCGGGCCGGTCACGCTGGCCTTGCGGGCATTGAGCCTGCCGACGCTGGATTGGTCCTTCGAACCGTCGCACGCCATGGTGCTGATCGGGCTGCTGACGGTCTGGCTGCATCTGCCCTTTACCTTCGTGATCGTCTATGCGGCACGCCTCGCCATCCCCGCCCAGCTCTACGAGGCGGCGCGGATCGACGGAGCCACGCGCTGGCAGGCCTTCCGGCGTGTGACACTGCCACTGCTCGGCCCGGCGATGCTGATCGCGCTGCTCTTCCGCTACATCTTCGCCTTCCGCCTGTTCTCGGAGGCGTGGCTGCTGACCAAGGGCGGACCGGCGCGCTCGACCGAAGTCGTGGCGATCTATCTCTATCAGGAGGCGTTCAGCTTCAACGCCTTCGGGTCGGCGGCGGCGACCGCCTGGATCATGGTCGTGGTCTCGCTGCTGCTCGCGGCCGGCTATGTTCTTCTGCTGCGACGGGGAGGCCTCTCCCATGCGCACTGAGYGTCTCCTCATCGGGGCCGGCAAGGCTCTCGCCGTCGCGGCGATCCTGTTCTGGTCGCTGTTTCCGATCCTCTTCATCGCCGTTTCGTCGCTGAAGCCGGGTCAGGACATTTTCGCGGTTCCGCCGAAATGGCTCTTCACGCCGACGCTGAAGCACTACGCCGAACTCTGGCGGTCCTGGGGTGTCTTCTTCGAAGCTCTGCTGAACAGCCTGCTGATCACGGTCGGCGCGACGCTGCTCGCGATCATCGCCAGCGCCTGTGCGRGCTATGTCTATTCCCGCCATTCCAGCCGATGGCTGGGAGCCAGCATCGTCGGACTGATCGTCGTACGCCTCATCCCGCCGATCGTGGTGACGCTGCCGCTGTTCCCGATCGTCAACGCACTTGGCCTCAGCGACACCCATCTCGTGCTGATCCTGCTCTACGCGACCTTCTTCGTGTCGCTCGGGACGGTGCTGATGCGCACCTTCATGGACCAGATCCCGCGCGAGCTCGACGAGGCTGCCTCGATCGACGGCGCCAGCCGCATGACGATCCTGCGCAAGATCATCGCGCCACTGGCGATGCCGGGCGTTCTCGCCGTCGCGGTCTTCGTGATCGTCTTCTCCTGGAACGAGTTCCTGTTCGCCTTCATCTTCACGGCGACGCGCGCCAAGACCGCGCCGCTCGTCATCTCGGAGATGATCGGCTCCATCGACGGCGTCGACTGGGGGATCCTCTTTGCCGCCTCGACGGTGCAGCTCKTGCCCGTCCTGCTCTTCGTCGTCTTCATGAACCGCTATCTCGTGGCCGGCCTCACCGCCGGTTCGACGAAGGGGTAGCCAATCAAAAAAGGGAGGAAGCCATGTCGAACAAGCCTGCAACAGACGTGACACGCCGCGGTTTCATGGCCGGCGCTGCCGGCGCCGCGGCCGCGCTCGCAACCGGGCCTGCCCTGGCCGCCGGCAAGACGCTGAACGTGCTGAGCCACAAGGTCCATCAGACCGTGCTCGGCAGCGGCGACAGTGACCTGCTGAAGGACTGGCGCAAGGCCAATGATGCCGAGATCACCTTCACCACCTTCGACTCCAACCCGCTGCAGGACCGGCTCTTCCGGGAGGCGAGCCTGAAGGAGACCGAGTACGGGGTTGGCTATCTCATCGACAACCGGCCGACCTCTCAGATCGCCGCCCTGTTCGAGCCGCTGGACGCTCTTCAGAAGCAGGACCCGATCGAGGATTTCGGCGATATCGCGCCTGGTCTCGTGCAGGGCATGACGGTCGACGGCAAGCTGATCGGCATCCCGGTGCGTCATGCGACGCAGGGCCTGTTCTACAACGAGGCCCTGCTCGATGAGGCCGGGATCTCGGCGCCGCCGACGACCCTCGAAGAGCTGATCGAGCAGGCCAAAAAGACGACCTTCACCTCCAAGGCCGGTACGCCGGTAACCGGCATGGTGCTGGCGAGCGATCTCGCCGTCTTCCCCGTGATGTTTGCCCGCGCCTATGGCGGAGACTTCATCAGTCCTGATCTCAAGTTGGTCCCGGACCGTGCCGCTCTGGAAAGCGGGCTCGCGGCTTTGCGCGGCATGTTCGAATCCGGAAGCCTGCCGCGCAGCTATGCGACGACCAAGAACGACGATCAGGTGACCTGGCTGCAACAGGGCCGTGCCGCCTTCACCGTCCTGCCTTTCGCCCGCGGCGCGCAGCTCAACAATCCCGAGCAGAGTAAGTTTGCGGGCAAGATCAAGGCGGTCGAGTTCCCGATCGCCGCCGGGCTCAAGGGCAAGATGCCGATGGCCTCCGTGGTCGAAGCCTGGGCGATGTCGATCCCGAAGAATGCCAAGGACAAGGCGCTGGCCTGGAGCTTCATCAGGGAAGTGTCGAGCAAGCGCGTGACGCTCGGCATGGCCGTCAACGGCAATGGCCCGGTGCGCGTCTCGACCTATGCCGATGAAAGCCTGAAGGCCAAAAACGCTCTCGCCGCCACAGAAGCCAGGGTGCTGGCGACGGCGCGCGGCGCCTTCCCGCCATTTCCCGAGGCGGCCCGAGCGCAGGCGACGTTCCTTGAGGAGGTCCAACTCGCCGTGCTCGGACGCAAGCCCGTCAAGGACGCAGTCGGCGCCATCATCGAGCGCGTCAAGCCGATGATGCCGGCCTGATTGAACGACAACGGCCGGCGCCTCGGCGCCGGCCCCGCACCACGATCGAACGATGCCAATGGAAGGAAATCGCCTCATGTCCACCACAGGGGTTCGCTTCATCGAGGAGCCGGCGCGCTCCATCCCCGTTTCAGCCGATTATGACGTGCTCGTCGTCGGCGGCGGGCCGTCCGGAATCACCGCTGCCCTGGCCGCAGCCGAAGACGGTCTCCGCGTCGGGCTCATCGAAAGCCGCAGTTTCGTCGGCGGCAATATGACGATCGGCCTGCCGGTGCTCGGTTTCCTCGGCCAGAAGGGCAACCAGATCATCGACGGACTGCCGCAGAAATTCATCGAACGCCTGCGCAATGAGCGGGATGGCGCGAGCGAGCATCGGCCCTGCCCGCTGCATATGGGCATCACGCTGGTCGAACCCGAAGCGGTCAAGACCGTGGCGCTCGAGATGCTGACCGAGGCCGGCGTCGATGTGCTGTTCTACACCTTCTTCGCCGGCGCGCTTGTCGAGAACGACATCATTCGCGGCGTCATCACGGAGAGCAAGACCGGCCGCATCGCCATCCTCGCCAAGGTCGTCATCGACTGCAGCGGCGATGCCGACGTCGCCTACAGCGCCGGCGTGCCCACGGAGAAGGGCAATGCCGACGGCGGCATGCAGCCGCCGACGCTGATGTTCTGCCTGGCCGGCGTCGACACCGATGCGCTTCGGATGAGCATCGCAAATGCTCCGCCGGAAGCACGCACCTACCTCACCGACTTCATTCCCGCCGAGTATTTCGGCCAGAACCGGCAGTTCATCGTCGTCGGCATGCGTGAGCTGATGGCCAAGGCCAAGGCCGAGCGCGGCCTGCAGATCCCGAACGAGCGGACCATCATCATCACCGGTCTGAAGAAGGGCGAGGTCTGGATCAACATGACCCGCGTCAAGGGCACGGATGGAACCAACGCCCGCAGCCTGACCAAGGGCGAGATCGAAGGTCGCGCCCAGATCGACGATATCGTCACCTATCTCGTCAATTACGTGCCGGGCTTCGAGAAGGCCTATTTCACCAAGACCGCGCCTTTCCTGGGCATCCGCGAGACACGCCGCATCATCGGCCAATATGTGATGACGCAGGACGACGTCCTGTCCTGTCGCCATTTCGACGATGCGATCGCGGTGGCGAGCTATCCKATCGATATTCACCGCCCGTCCGACGACGGCTGTACCCTGATCTGGTGCGGCGACTGCTACGATATTCCATACCGCTCACTGATCCCGCAGAAGATCGGCAATCTGCTGGTCGCCGGACGCAGCATCTCTGCGACACACGAGGCCATGGGCGCGATCCGCGTCATGGCAACCTGCATGGCAATGGGCGAGGCGGCCGGGCGCGCCGCCAGGATCTCGGTCCGCGGCAACCGCCCGCCGGCCGATATCGACATCGAGGACCTACGCCGCCAGCAACTCGAGCGCGGCGTCTACTTGCGCAATCCAGATGGGACGCGTGCCGGGTCGCCAAATCGCGCCGCAGCCTGACCGCTCTGCACGGGGCGGCCGATGCCGCCCCTTCCGACAGGATCGCGAGGATATGACCGAGCATTTCATTGGCATCGATGTCGGCACCGCGAGCGCCCGCGCCGGAATCTTCGACCCGAGCGGGCGCATGCTCGCGACGGCGAAGCGGGGCATCGCGCTCTATCGGGACGGGCCGGACATCGCCGAGCAATCGAGCGCTGACATTTGGAATGCGGTCTGCGCCTGCGTCCGCGAGGCCATGGCGATGGCACAGCTCGCGCCGGAGGCCATCGCGGGCATCGGCTTCGATGCGACATGCTCGCTGGTGGTGCTCGGGCAGAACGGCGTGCCGCTGCCCGTCGGTCCCCATGGCGATCCGGGCCGCAACATCATCGTCTGGATGGACCATCGTGCGCTGGATCAGGCCGAACGCATCAACCGCACGAACCATCCGGTGCTCGCCTATGTCGGCGGCACGATTTCGCCCGAGATGGAGACGCCGAAGCTGCTTTGGTTGAAGGAGAATCTGCCGGCCACCTATCATGCAGCCTGGCAGTTCCTCGACCTCGCCGACTTCCTGACCTGGCGGGCAAGCGGCTCGCTGGCGCGCTCGACCTGCACGGTGACCTGCAAATGGACCTATCTCGCGCATGAAGCGCGCTGGGACGCAGGCTATTTCCACCAGATCGGGCTCGGCGATCTCGGCGACGATGGCTTTGCCCGCATCGGCACGGAGATCGTTCCCGGAGGCACTGCCCTCGCACAGGGGCTGACCGAAGAGGCAGCTGCCGAACTCGGGCTGAAGCCAGGCACTGCCGTAGCGGCGGGCTTGATCGACGCTCATGCCGGCGGTGTCGGCTCGGTTGGTGTGCGCTCGTCGCACGGCACGGCACTAACCCGCATGGCCTATGTCTTCGGCACCTCCGCCTGTACCATGGCAAGCAGCCGCGAGCCGATCTTCATTCCCGGTGTGTGGGGCCCCTACTTCTCGGCGATGGCGCCTGATCTCTGGCTCAGCGAGGGCGGTCAATCCGGCGCCGGCGCCGCGATCGAACAATTGATCGGATTTCATCCGGCCGCGCCGGAGGCGCAGCAGCGCGCGGCGGCGGACCATTGCTCATTGCCAGACTGGCTCGCCGCGCGCGCGGCGACGAGCGCCGCCGACCTTTCGGAGGCTGCACGTCTTGCGAAGGGTCTCGTCGTCGTGCCGGATTTTCTCGGGAACCGATCGCCGCATGCCGATCCGCAGGCCCGAGCCTTGATCGCCGGCCTGGGCATGGAGCGCGATCTGGACCATCTCGTCGCGCTCTATGTCGCCGGGCTGACGGGCATCGGCTACGGCCTTCGGCAGATCATCGAGGTCAGCCGCGCCAAGGGCGCAACGATCGATGCGATCGTGCTCAGCGGCGGCGCCGGTCGCGCTCCGCTGATCCGGCAAATGCTCGCTGATTGTGCCGGATTGCCCGTGCTCGTTCCCGAGGATGTCGACCCCGTCCTTCTCGGATCCGCGATGCTTGGTGCGACGGCGGCCGGAAACTTMCAGGACCTCGCGCAAGCCATGGTCGAGATGGCACCGGGCGCCAGTGTCTTCGCACCGGTCGGCGGCGACATCGCCCAGTTACACGACAGGCGCTTTGCTGCCTTTGAAACGCTGCAGGCAGCCGCACGCGCGGCGCGCGATCTGCTGCAGGAGACGAAAGATCATGCCGTGTCGGAGGCGATGACGTGACTCAGGAACTGGCCGGAAAGGTCGCCGCGATTACCGGCGCCGCATCGGGGATCGGACTGGCCTGCGCGAAACGGCTGCTGGCGGCTGGCGCGCGCGTCGTTCTCGTCGATCGCGACAGTGAAGCATTGGGCCGTGTCACCAAGTCTCTCGGCGCCGAGGCCATACCGCTCGTCGTGGACCTGGCCGATCCGGCCTCCGTCTCCGGCATGATGTCGCAGATCCTCGAGCGGGCCGGAGAGCTCGACATCTTCCACGCCAATGCCGGAGCCTATGTCGGCGGGCCCGTCAGCGACGGAGATCCCGACGCCTGGGACCGCATGCTGCATCTCAATATCAACGCCGTATTCCGCAGCATCCATGCGGTGCTCCCACATATGATCGCGCGCAAGACGGGCGATATTCTCGTCACCAGTTCTATCGCCGGCATTGTGCCCGTGGTGTGGGAGCCGATCTACACCGCCTCCAAGCACGCGGTGCAGGCCTTCGTTCATACCCTACGGCGCCAGGTCATTCCGCACGGACTGCGCGTCGGGGCGGTCCTGCCGGGTCCGGTCGTCACCGCCCTCATCGCCGACTGGCCGCAGGAGAAGCTCGAAGCGGAGCGCGCCAGGGGCGGCCTGATCGAGGCCGAGGAGGTCGCCGAGGCCGTGCATTTCATGCTGACCCGGCCGCGAAACGTCACCATCCGGGACCTGGTGATCCTACCCCAGAGCACCGACCTTTGAGCGCCCTCTCGAGGCTCCTCGTCACCGCGTCATTGCAATGAGTGATTCTCGCGTGAGCTGGCGGGCCATCAGCGCCGGCAGGATGTCGTTTTCCGCGGCGAGATCGCGACCGTAAAGTGCCGAGAAAATCTGGAGGCCAGCCTCGTGCAAGGGGGTCGCGACCCCGCATAGGCGTCCGAGTGCGACCAGGGGCGAGAGCCCGAACGGCACGTCCTCKAGTGTATAGCGCGTGTCGATCGTGGCCGGCCCGAGCGTCGGCTCCTGGCTGGCTGCCAGCAATTTCGCGGTCTCTCCGAGGGCTGCATCGGGAAGCCCATAGGTCAGCGAATAATGCTCGCGCATGGTGCGGACCTCGACGCCGAACGCCGCCGCGATGGCGAGGCGTTCGGCGTCGATCGCTTCCAACAGCCGCCCGACGGCCATCGTCATGTGCTCGCTCTGGCCCCAGGCCTCGGCCTTCTCCATGCGCGTGAAATTGCAGAGGGCCAGCGCCATATGGCTTTGCGGATTGACGTTGCTCAGCGCCACGGCCAGCACATTCGAGATCGCGCGGAAACGGTCGCCAAACAGCGTCTTGCAGATAGTGAGGCCGCGCGCGGCGGCTTCCGTCGGCAGGGTCGAGATATCGACCTTGCCGCGCAGCGTCGCGATCTTCACGGACGTGTCGCTCGTCTGGCGCGCGCGCAGCACCGTCGTGCTCAACGCCACGACCGGGACATCGAGCCCGCGATCCGCGATCAATCGTGCCAGATAGATCGCGCCCAGCGAGGCGTGCGAGCTGATCACGACCGTCTGGCCCGAGACGAGATGCGGCGCCATGGCGTCCATCACCGCCTTATGGCCGTTCGCGGGAAGCGCGATCAGGATCGCATCCGCCCCTGCCAGCGCGGCAGCGCAATCCGTGGCGATGGTCGGCTTGAACTCCCCGGCGACGACCCCTTCGCTGCGCAGCGTCTGGCCCTGGGCGAGCGCTGCGATGCGGCGGCCGGATGGCGACCACAGCCGGGCTTCATGACCGTTCTGGATCAGCAGTGCTGCGCTTGCATAGGCGATCGCGCCTGCGCCCATGATGGCGGTTTTCATGTCCTGTCCTCGTCGGGTCGTCAGTTGAAGAAGCGGGCCGGCCGGAACTCGGCCAGTTCGGAGCGGGTGCGGCCGCGCACGACTTCGTCGGCGATGGCTTCGCCGAGGAAGGCGCCGAGCGTCACGCCGCTATGCGTGACGGCGACATAGTAGTTGTCGAGCCCCGGGACCGGCCCGACAGCCGAGAGCG
>NZ_JBFTLD010000031.1:0-39989 GCF_056396265.1 Allobosea sp. 05T422_2
CTCGTCTTGCGCGATGCCGCGGCCGAGTGGAAAATGCCCCCACGCGAATGGACCGAAGCCAAGTCCCAGTTCGCGATCATGTTCGAGGATCGCTTCATCACTCAATGAAGCTCAACCCGCCCCGGACACAAAAATTCAGACACTCCCCCGGCGATTGTCGGACTCATAGCCTCAAAATGATCACGGTTGATCCTATCCAAGCGCCGCAATTCAGCCATGTGCACAATCATGCTCCAGAGCAGAAACTTACTGCCTCGGACTGCTCCGAAAAGTCTCTCAATTGAGCTTGGCGTCCCTGAGAGCCGCAAATCGGCGACCAAACCCGCCCTTAACAATTGAACAATCTTCGGATCGGCTAGCTCATCCAATGATAGATTCGTCAATTGCTCTTCGAGMTTCTCCGAACCCACGGAATTCGAAATCCACCGAATATAGACGTGCGGAAGCGAAACCAGCATCTGCCTCAACAGTGTCGTGTCGTTCATTCCTTGAGGCGCATGAACCTCGTAAAGCGCTCCGTTGATCCGAAGGCGCCGCTCCTTAGCTAGCTTCGGCGCAATTCGAAGCGCTTCGATCATCAACGTGGACCAGCCTCGCCAGATCGCATGCAGGTGCCGGCGCTTATCGATGTCGGATATCAACTCCATATTCTTGATCATGCCCGAATATAGGATGATCGAGAGCACCATATCGTCTGAGGCTGCCTGAACGCGTACTACGTCTTGCCTATCGTCGCCGTCAGCCGGAAGTTCGAGCTCCAACTCGGCGTCTTTCTCCTCTTTAGACAGCGGAGCACCAGTAACTTGAAATGCAGCAGTATCTACGCTTCCATTGTCCTCGGGCAAACTGACACTCTCGAATTGAGATAAATCTGCATGATCGAGGTTAGCTTTCTTCAGAATCGCTTGATGTCTCTCTGCCACAAGCTCAACCAATTCTGAATCATTGCGAAGCTTACCTGCGTAGTAATTGATTTCGTTTATGAAAGTGAGATATCTATTCTCTTCCAAAACCCAATCACGAAATTTTCGATCAGCCGCCATCCTTACAGCAATGAAATATTCCAATACCCCTTTATATCTAAATGATATATTTCCATCTGGACGAACAACCAAAATCCGTGAAGTGAGAAACTCACTCATAAGTGCATCAAGTTCTACTTTTAGACCGCGCTGATGCAGGTAATCTTTCATCTGTTGGCGAATGGATTCTCTCGGCCAATTATACCGATCTTCGATAGCCATCCATGCAGCCAAATTCGCGAGCATATCTGTCTTATTAGTGTAGTCGAAAATTTCACGCCTGCTCTGCTCAATAGCAGCCTTGCGTAAGGTCGAATCTACAAACTGCTCCATTAAAACCGCCCGGTTAATCGGGCTAAAATTATGTTTCTCTGATAGAATCTCGATGAGCATCGAGCCGTTGGCTGCAGTGAACGGTAGATTAATTTCTTTAAACTCACTCTGCAGTCGATCAAGCCATTCTTCAACGTTCTGGCATCTCTCGTCTCKCGCAAGTAATTGACGCATGTCCTTTCGACGAAATTCCGTTAGCTCGACAAACTCGAACCTGACCGGCATTTCGGGATCAATACAGGCGCCAAATTTGGTAGCTGACGAGTGAGGTGATGTAAAAAGATACTGAGCCTTTGGATAAAGACTGACAAACTCGCGAAGAACCTTCATCCTCCTCGTGTCGGAAAAAATAACATCGTCTATCGCTACTGAGAGATACCCAAGTTTAAGAAGCGAATCGATAGTATTCTCTGCCGGAGCTCCTGCGGACTCCGCACGCAACTTCCGAAGCAGTGCATCCGTATTATAGCCCACGTCATTAAACGAGATTGCGACTGGAAGCCTGGGCCGATCAATTACTAAAATATTTTTGAGCTTCTCATAACAAAGCTGCCGCAGTGCGGCTGTCTTACCGTATTCGGACCGACCGTAGATGATGAAATTCTCATCACTTGCAAAAAGCTCTCGAAAGTCGACATTTGGGCCGATTCGAGATTTCCCGTCATGACCTGGCGCCTGCTGGATGAATCGCTTTTCCATTGGAGGGACAACAAATTTCCTAACGTCAGAGATTTCTCCCTGGCTTTCAAAACGTTCTTCGAGTTCCTTCAGCGCAGTTGTTGAAAGATGTTCTCTAAATTTACTTTCATCTACCGGGCGCGCAATAATATGAAAATGCTGTCTGGCCTCTTGTGATGAGTGCCAGGTCCCTCCCGCCACAACATCAACACCTTGATCAAAGACATTTCTGTCTTTCATGTATGACCGGACAAGAATCTCAGAATGCTTTGAATCAGTATCAAGTGTAATAATATGCCCTTTTCGATGTGAAAACACCGCCCCCTTGGATGCGTATATTTTGGCCGTTCAAGCCAATAACATTCTCGGTTACAGGGTCATGCATGTGCCCAAAAAGCAGCATGTTGGCGTGCTTCTCCAGCTCGATCCGAAGCATGCGCGAACTTGCTTCGGAAAGTGTGTGAAGTGGGTGGTGAATGAGAAAGATGCGGTAAGACCCTTTAGTGAGATGCTCTACAGCATCAAGCACTGCGTGTTCAGGAAACGCTAGCTGTGTTTCATCGCGTCCAAATTCTCGATGACCACCCGTCGAAAAGACGGCGCTGTTTAGTGTCACTATATCGAAATTGAGTGCGCTTATATAATCCACGGTCGCAAAAGCATTTTGGTATCGCCTCGTACCACCCGGGGACGAGCTTCTCAAATATCTATTTAGTTCATTGTAGTTTAGCARTTTTTTATCGATTGCGGGAATGAATTCATTCGATGCATATAGCTCGTTAAGTTTATCTTGCTCTTTGGCCGATCCAATTATAGACTTCCACTCATGATACTTAGGAATGAATGGTTCTACGCCAGACCACATAACATCGTGATTGCCGGGTGTGATAAATATTCTTTCATCGCTGCATCCGGTTACCTTCGATACGCCGCTGAGAAGCAAATCATAAGCTTCATCGTGGGAATCTTGTCCAGCAGCATATACTAGATCGCCAGTGAAAAGAATTACGTCTGGCTTTCGATGTCCGACGCAAAGCTCCTTTAGATCAGCTATCAGGGCATCCACGACCTGCTTTTGATCATGTTGCCGCCGTTTCGCGAAATGGAAGTCACTGATGTGCAGGATTGTCTTAAGCGTCGGCTGAGTCATCTGCGGTTCCGGCCTGCATAGTTTTGCCGTGGCAAGTTACCTTAGGTTGAACGGTATTGTCCGATCTGCTCGCCCCTACTTTAGTATATAGAGCGCCGCCAACCGAGCGCCCCCCGGGGGGCGCTCCTCGGAGGCGTGCGAATGGGCTTGCTCGGCCTCTATCAGCCTTCCCGGCGACTGGTATCGGCTGCTAGATCGGTCGCTTCGAGGATCTAGAGGTAGCTGAGGAGTAGCTGGCGAAATCGCCGACCATACTCAGCTTAAGTGCCTGAAAAGATTGGAGCGGGCGATCGGGATCGAACCGACGACATTCAGCTTGGGAAGCTGACGTTCTACCACTGAACTACGCCCGCATGCGCTCGCAGCGACCGCAGATCAACGGCGAGGACGCGAATCTCATAGCGGCTTCCGGCGCAGGTGTCATCCGGCAATCGTGCAGGATGGGAGCGTCTGATTCAGTCAGTCGCGAAAATGCTTCGAGAGCTTGAGCGCCTGGCCCTGGTAGTTCGATTTCAGGTCGGCGCCATAGAGGGCGTCCGGCCGTGCTGCCATGTGCTCATAGACCAGTCGACCGACGATCTGGCCGTCCTCGATGATGAAGGGCACGTCGCGCGAGCGGACCTCGAGAACGGCGCGTGCGCCCTTGCCACCGGCGCCGCCATGGCCGAAGCCGGGGTCGAAGAAGCCGGCATAGTGGACGCGGAACTCGCCGACGAGCGCATCGAATGGCGTCATCTCGACGGCATAGTCCGGGGGCACATGCACCGCCTCCTTCGAGGCCAGGATGTAGAACTGGTCCGGATCGAGGATCAGGGAGCGCGAGGCGTCCGCCTGGATCGGCTCCCAGAAATCAGCGACGCGGTAGGCACCGACCCGGTCGACATCGACGAGCGCGGTATGGCGCTTGCCGCGATAGCCCACGAGGCCGTCGAAGCCGGCGAGATCGACGCTGACGGCGACGCCGCTCTGGAAGGAGGGAGTGGCCGCGCTGACCAGCGTCTCGCGCTCGTGCAATTCCCCCAGCGTCCGGTCGTCGAGCCGGGCATCGCCGGCGCGGAAGCGGATCTGAGAGAGCCGCGAGCCGGAGCGCACCAGGACCGGGAAGGTGCGTGGCGAGATCTCGATGAAGAGCGGGCCCTCATAGCCTTCCTCGACCAGATCGAATTCGCGCGCCCGGTCGGTGATGACGCGGGTGAAGACATCGAGCCGGCCTGTCGAGCTCTTCGGGTTCGCCGCGGCGCGCAGGCCCTGGGGCAGCGCCAGCCCTTCCATCAGCTCGGCGACATAGACGCAGCCGGTCTCGAGCACAGCACCCCTGGTCAGGTCGATCTCATGCAGGGCGAGCTGGTCGAGCCGCCGTGAGACGGTCGACCCGGGGCCGGGCAGAAAACTGGCGCGGACGCGATAGGCCTTGTCGCCCAGCCTGAGGTCGAGGCTGGCCGGCTGGATCTGGCCCTCCGCGGGCGGCCGCGCGAGCTTGATCACACCTTCTTCGATGAAGGCACGGATGCGGCTGTCGGGCTGGATGCCGGGCAGGAAGGGCAGCATGAGCGTCGGACCTGTTCAGCATGAGCTAGCGAAGCCTGGCATGAGGGCCAGGCGGGCCAGTCCTATCGCCCGTTTTCGGGGCGGTTGTCCATGCGGGAATCATTCTGTCCGCCGCCGCGCCGGGCCGGACGCAGGACTGGCCAGCGCGGCTTCGGGATTGACGCTGCCGCCGGCCGGTCCATAACAGGGACGTCGTTCCCGGCCCAATTCCGCCCGCCGGCGAACCGCAACGGCACGGAGCCGCTGAGCATGTATCAGGCGCAAACCCGAGGCGTGCGCGTGACCGCCGTTCCCGAGTTCATGGAACGGGAATCCGCCCATGAGCAGGGTCGCTATTTCTGGGCCTATACGATCGAGATCGTGAACCAGTCGCGACAGACCGTGCAGTTGATGACCCGCCACTGGTTCATCACCGATGGCCGTGGTGAGGTCCATGAAGTGCGCGGCGATGGCGTGGTCGGCAAGCAGCCGGTGCTGCGGCCGGGCGAGAGCTTCAGCTACACCTCGGGCTGCCCGCTGATGACGCCCGACGGCTCGATGCGTGGCTATTACGCCATGCTGGGCGAGGATGGTGTGGTCTTCGATGTCGAGGTGCCGTTGTTTCCGCTCGATTCCCCCTATGTGAAGAAGGTTCTGCATTGACCATTCCGACCACGGCCGCGCGGCGCTACACGCCGCTCGAAATGCTGTCGCGCCTCGTCGCCTTCGACACGGTGAGCGCCAAGTCCAATCTCGATCTCATCGCCTTCGTTGCGGATTATCTCGAGAGCTGGGGTGTGTCCTCGATCCGGATTCCMAACGCCGAGGGCGACAAGGCTGCGCTTTTCGCCACAATTGGCCCGGCCGATCGCGGCGGCATCGTCCTGTCCGGCCATACCGATGTCGTGCCCGTCACGGGGCAGGCCTGGTCGAGCGACCCCTTCACCCTGCGCATTGCCGATGGCAGGGCCTATGGTCGAGGCGCCGTCGACATGAAGGGTTTTGTGGCCCTGGGACTGGCCCTCGTGCCGGAATTCCTGGCCGCCAGACTGACGACGCCGATCCATCTCTTCCTGTCCTATGACGAGGAACTCACCTGCCTCGGCGTGGTGGACGGCATTGCCCGCATGGGTCGCGATCTGCCGCTGCCGCGCGCTGTCATCGTCGGCGAGCCGACTTCGCTCGAAATTGCCGACGCCCATAAGGGCATCCGCACCTTCAATACCGTCGTCACCGGCTTCGCCGCCCATTCCTCGAAGCCGCATCTCGGCGCCAGCGCCGTCCATGCCGGGGCGTTGCTCGCCGCCGAGCTTGACCGGATGGCGCAGGAGCTGATGGAACGGGCCGACCCGGCAGATCGCTTCGATCCGCCCTACGACACGGTCCATGTCGGCAAGCTCCATGGCGGAATCGCCCGCAACATCCTGGCCGATCGCTGCGAGCTTGGCTGGGAGGTGCGTACGTTGCCGGGTTCGGACCCCGACGAGGTGCCGCATCGCTTCGCCGCCTATGCCGAGACGGTGCTCGCGCGCATGCGCCGCACCGCGCCGTCCTCGACGATCACGACCGTGATGACATCGGATGTGCCGGGTCTTGCGCCCGATGCCGGCTCGACGGCGGAGGCCCTCACGATGCGGCTTGCCGGCCGCAACAGCACGATTGCCGTGCCCTATGCGACCGAGGCTGGGCATTTTCAGCGCGCCGGCCTGCCGACGGTCGTCTGCGGCCCCGGCTCGATCGATCAGGCGCATCAGCCTGACGAGTTCATCACGCTCGAGCAGCTCGCCGCCGGCGAGACATTCATGCGCGATCTGATGGAGAGCTGCCGGAGCTGAGAGGCTCTGAGCCCCCGCATCGGTGACGGCAGGCAGCCGGGGCGAGCGTCGCCTCGGTGCGTTGGGGGTGAGGTCTGCCCAGCCAGCCGCGCAGCCCGATGTTCTGCCGTTCGGCGCGCCCCGGGCGCACCATCCGGGCCAGGTGCGTCGTCTTGCCCGTGCTGAACTTGCTCGCATAACGCCGTACACGTCGCAGCGCAGTCGCCCGTGCAGGGACGCCTGCGCTGTCTTGCCTCGCTTGCGCGCGGCACGCTTCACTGGAAAATGCATACGCTTAGGAATAATGTATGCAGACATTGATTGGATGTAGCGAGCGATAATCCATTGCTCGCCGAACTCTGGTGAAGCGATGGAAAACGCGTCAATCTCGGCGCTCGCCTGCGGGAAACCTGCCTCGGCAGCGGCATGGGTGAGGAGCTGAGATGTTCGGTCTGACCGCACTCGAGCTGGCCCGCATCCAGTTCGGCTTCACCATCTCGTTCCACATCGTCTTCCCGGCGATCACGATCGGGCTCGCGAGCTATCTCGCCGTGCTGGAAGGCCTGTGGCTGTGGAAGCGCGACACCGTCTATCGCGACCTCTACCATTTCTGGTCGACGATCTTTGCCGTGAACTTTGCCATGGGCGTCGTCTCCGGGCTGGTCATGGCCTACCAGTTCGGCACGAACTGGAGCTATTTCTCCTCCTTTGCCGGCAGCGTCACCGGGCCGCTCCTCACCTATGAGGTGCTGACCGCGTTCTTCCTCGAGGCCGGCTTCCTCGGCGTCATGCTGTTCGGCTGGAACAAGGTCGGACCTGGCCTGCATTTCTTCGCGACGATCATGGTCGCGCTGGGCACGCTCGTCTCTGCGACCTGGATTCTTGCCTCCAACAGCTGGATGCAGACGCCGCAGGGCTTCGAGATCATCGACGGTCGGGTCATCCCGGTCGACTGGCTGAAGGTCATCTTCAACCCGTCCTTCCCCTATCGTCTCGTGCATATGACCATCGCCGCCTTTCTCGCGACGGCGCTGTTCGTCGCCGCCTCCGGCGCCTGGCATCTGCTGCGCGGCCGCAACACGCCGGCGATCAGGACGATGCTGTCGATGGCGATGTGGATGCTGCTGGTCGTCGCGCCGCTGCAGGTTGCCGTTGGCGATGCGCATGGCCTGAACACGCTCAAATATCAGCCGGCCAAGATCGCCGCGATGGAAGGACACTGGGAGAACAAACCCGGCGAGGGCGTGCCGCTGGTGCTGTTCGGTTGGCCCGACATGGCGGCCGAGACAACGCGCTACAAGCTCGAAATCCCCCGCCTGGGAAGCCTGATCCTGACCCATGACTGGAATGGCCAGATTCAGGGCCTGAAGGAGTTCGCTCCCGAGGACCGGCCCAATTCGACCATCGTGTTCTGGRGCTTCCGCATCATGGTCGGCCTCGGCTTCCTCATGCTGGCGCTCGGCCTCTGGAGCGTCTGGCTGCGCTGGCGCGGAGGATTGTACGAGTCGAAGCTGTTCCTGCGCTTTGCCTTGCTGATGGGGCCGTCGGGGCTGGTCGCCATCCTCGCAGGCTGGTTCACGACGGAGATCGGTCGTCAGCCCTGGATCGTCTATGGCGTGATGCGAACGAAGGACGCAGTCTCCAACCACTCGGCACTGGCGCTGTCGGCGACGCTGATCGTCTTCATCGTCATGTACATCGCGGTCTTCGGAACCGGTGTCAGCTACATGCTGAAGCTGGTGGGACATGGTCCAGAGAGCCACGGCCCGGAGCCGGAAGCCCATGGCGATGAGCTCTTGAATCAACGCCCGGCCCGGCCGCTCTCGGCCGCGCCGGATCACCTCGATGCCCCCAGCGGCGCCGGCAAGGGAGCGTGAGCGAGATGGGTATCGATCTTCCGATCATCTGGGCGGTGATCATCGGCTTCGGCCTGATGATGTATGTGATCATGGACGGTTTCGACCTCGGCATCGGGATCCTGTTTCCCTTCGTGAAGGGGCGGGAGGATCGCGACACCATGGTCAACACGGTGGCGCCGGTCTGGGATGGCAATGAAACCTGGCTGGTGCTGGGTGGCGCAGCGCTGATGGCCGCTTTCCCGCTCGCCTATGCCGTGATCCTCAGCGCGCTTTATCTTCCGCTCGTCCTGATGCTGGCCGGGCTGATCTGGCGCGGCGTCGCCTTCGAGTTCCGCTTCAAGGCCGATGAGGCGCACAAGCCGTTCTGGGACAAGGCCTTTGCCTGGGGCTCCTACATCGCCACCTATTTCCAGGGCGTGTCGCTCGGCGCCTTCATCAATGGCTTTGTGGTGCGCGACGGCGCCTTTGCCGGCGGCGCGCTCGACTGGCTGACACCGTTCAGCCTGTTCACCGGCCTTGGTCTTCTCGTGGCCTATGCGTTGCTGGGCAGCACCTGGCTGATCATGAAGACGGAGGAACAGCTGCAGCAGCGCATGATCGCGCTCGCCCGCCCGATCGTCATCGCCCTGCTCGTCGCCATCGTGCTTGTCAGCCTGTGGACGCCATGGCTGCATCAGCGCGTGGCGGAACGCTGGTTCACGCTGCCGAACCTGTTCTTCTTCGCGCCCGTCCCCATCCTTGTCTTCGCGACGGCCGCGCTGATCCTGTCGGTGCTGAAGCGGTCGCCGCATGCAGCGCCCTTCCTGCTGTCGCTGGTGCTGCTCTTCCTCGGCTATAGCGGCCTTGCGATCAGCCTCTGGCCCAACATCATCCCGCCCGACATCTCGATCCGCGCGGCAGCGGCTCCGCCGCAGAGCCTGGGCTTCACCCTGGTCGGGGCGCTCTTTATCATCCCGATCATCCTCGCCTACACCGCGTGGTCCTATTACGTGTTTCGCGGCAAGGTGAAGGCGGGGGAGGGCTACCACTGATGGAGCCGGTCACTGCCCCTCGCAAGTCCTGGCTCAGCCGCTTCGGCTGGCTCGTCCTGATCTGGGGCGCAAGCGTGCTCTCGCTCGGCGTCGTTGCCCTCGGCTTCCGTCTTCTGATGAAGGCCGCCGGGCTGTCGCTCTGAGAGAACAGCGCCGGAGCGAGAATCGCGGCAGCGTCAGGGCGAGGTGTTCAGCCCCGCCTCGACCTCGGTCGGGTCGAAATCATAGCGCCGCGAGCAGAATTCGCAGGTGACGGCGAGCGTGCCGTCATCGGCGACCATGGCCCGGCGGTCCTYGGCGGAAAAGCCGCGCAGCATGCCGAGCACGCGCTCACGCGAGCAKCGGCAGGATTCATGCACGATCACCGGCTCGAAGACGCGTGCGCCACGCTCGTGGAACAGGCGATAGAGCAGCCGCTCGCTTTCCAGCATCGGGTCGAGCAGTTCGTGGTCCTCGACCGTCTCGACCAGCGAGCGGGCCTCGGCCCAGGCATCGTCGGCGATCCCGTCGGGGTGGTCGCTGGCCAGGATCTCGTGCCCCTGCGGGGCATCGCCCGGATGGATGTCGGCGGCGCGTAGCCGGTCGGGCGAGGTCGGCATGAACTGCACGATCAGCCCGCCAGCTCGCCATTGCCGTCCCGCGCCTGTGACGACGCTGCCGACGCCGAGCCGCACCCGGCTCGGAATCTGTTCGGACTGCTTGAAGTACTGGTGCGCCGCGTCTTCGAGGCTCTGATGTTCGAGCGCGACCACGCCCTGATAGCGCGTCGACTGCGAGCCCTGATCGACCGTCAGGCCGAGATGGCCCTTGCCGAGCAGATCGCCCGTGCTCAACGTGCCCTCAGCGACCGCCTGCTGTAGCCGCGCCTCGTCGTAATGCGCGACGGCGCGATAATTGTCGGGCGCGTTGAAATCGACCACCAGCATGGAGATCGGCCCGTCGCTCTTGGTCTGGAGCTGGAAACGGCCTTCGAATTTAAGTGCGGTGCCGAGCAGAACGGTAAGCGCGGCTGCTTCGCCAAGGACGCGCGAGACCGGCTCCGGATAGTTGTGACGCTCGAGGACTGTGTCGATCGAGGCGCCGAGCCGTACGACCCGGCCGCGAATGTCGAGGTCCGGGACCGTGAACGGCACGACCCGATCGTCTAGCGCCGCCGTCTCCGAGGGGGTGTCAGCGACGGCCATCAGGCTGCGACGCCGCCAAAGCACCAGGCCAGGATGCCCTTTTGCGCATGCAGCCGGTTCTCGGCTTCGTCGAAGACGGCCGATTGCGGGCCGTCCATGACCGCATCGGTGACTTCCTCGCCGCGGCTCGCCGGCAGGCAGTGCATGAAGATCGCATCCTTTTCGGCGCGACCGAGCAGGCGCTCGTCGACCTGGTAGGGGCGCAGCAGATTGTGGCGCGTGCCTTCCTCGTCCCCCATCGAGACCCAGCAATCGGTGATGACGCAATCTGCGCCCTCGACCGCGGCTTCGGGCCGGCTGGTCAGCCGGATCTTGGCGCCCTGCTTGCGAGCCCAGTCGATCAGGGCCGGCGGGGGCGACAGCTCTTCCGGCGTCGCGATCGCAAGCTCGAAATCGAGCCGCCCGGCCGCGTGCACCCAGGAGGTCAGGACATTGTTCGTGTCGCCTGTCCAGGCGATGCGCTTGCCGGTGATCGGCCCCCTGCGCTCCTCGAAGGTCATGACGTCGGCCATGACCTGGCAGGGATGCTGGCGCTTGGTCAGCCCRTTGATGACCGGCACGGTGGCATATTTCGCCATCTCGACCACGGAATCATGGTCGAGCATGCGGATCATGATGGCGTCGACATAGCGCGACAGCACGCGGGCGGTATCGGCAATGGTCTCGCGCTCGCCGAGCTCGATCTCCTGCCCCGTCACCATCATCGGCGAGCCGCCAAGTTCGCGGATGCCGACGTCGAAGGAGACGCGGGTCCGCAGGGAAGGCTGTTCGAAGATCATGGCGATGACCTTGCCTTCGAGCAGGCGGTCGGAGGCTGCCGCCGGCGTGCGGCGGCGGGCCTTCATCTCCTCGCCCGCGCGCAGGATGGCGCGGAGCTGGTCGCTGGAGAAATCGGAAAGATCGAGGAAATGGCGCATCGTCGGCGCTTCCTTCAAAAAAAACGTGCCGTGGGCGGAGGGTTCGTTATTCGGCCGCCGGTCGCTTCAGGGTGGCCTCGACCGCTTGCGCAGCCCTTTCGAGCCGCACGATCGCCTCCGCGGCATCGGCCTCGGTGATGACCAGCGGCGGCAGCAGGCGCACGACATTGTCGCCGGCTGCGACGACCAGCAGCCCGGCCGCACGCGCCTCGACCACGAAATCGGTGTTCGGCGTGTTGAGCTTCAGGCCGATCATCAGCCCCTCGCCGCGGATCTCCGAGATCACGTCGGGATGGTGATCCCTGAGCTGGGCCAGCGACTGTCGCAGGCGCAGACTCATCTGCTGGACGTGATCGAGGAAGCCCGGCGCCAGCACGACATCGAGCACGGCATTGCCGACCGCCATGGCGAGCGGATTGCCGCCGAACGTCGTGCCATGCGTGCCGAGCGTCATGCCCGAAGCCGCTTCCTCGGTGGCGAGGCAGGCGCCCATCGGGAACCCGCCGCCAATGCCCTTGGCGATCGCCATGATGTCGGGCGCGACGCCCGAGAGCTCATAGGAGAAGAACTTGCCGGTGCGCCCCACGCCGGTCTGGATCTCGTCGAAGATCAGCATCAGGCCATGCGTGTCGCAGAGCTCGCGGAGCAGCTTGAGGAAGCGCACGGGCGCGGAGCGCAGGCCACCCTCGCCCTGGATCGGCTCGATCATCAGCGCAGCCGTCTCGGGCCCGATCGCGGCCTTCAGCGCGGCCTYGTCGTCGAAGGGCACCTGGTCGAAGCCGTCGACCTTCGGGCCGAAGCCGTCGATATATTTCTGCTGGCCGCCGGCAGCGATGGTCGCAAGCGTACGACCGTGGAAGGCGCCCTCGAAGGTGATGATGCGATAGCGCTCGGGATGGCCTTTCGCAGCATGGTACTTGCGCGCCATCTTGATGGCGCACTCATTGGCCTCGGCGCCGGAATTGGTGAAGAACGCCCGTTCCGCGAAGGTCGCCTCGCAGAGCCGCCGGGCCAGCCGTTCTCCTTCCGGCATGCTGTAGAGGTTTGAGGTGTGCCAGATGCGCGAGGCCTGCTCGGTCAGCGCCTGGACCAGATGCGGATGCGCATGGCCGAGCGCATTGACGGCGATGCCTGCGCCGAAATCGAGATAGCGCTGGCCGTCCGAGGCGACCACCCAGGCGCCTTCGCCGCGCTCAAGCGCGATCGGCGCGCGAGCATAGGTCGGCAACAGCACGGACTGGGAGGGATTAAAGGGAGCAGGGGTCATGACAGGCGATCCTCACGGAAGGGCGAATGAGAACGGGTGGGCGCTGGATGGAAGAACGGAGTCGCGGGGCAAGAATTGGCAGCCCTCTGCGACCCGCCGGCGACATTATCGTCGCAGCCAGTTCCCGACGTCTCGTCGCGCCGTCATCCGCATCACCAAGAAGACCTTGATCCGTCAAAAACATAAGCGCCGCCCGTGGAAGGGCGGCTAGGTCGGCGAGACTATGCAAAACCGGTCCCCCGCTGTCAATTCCGCGCCGTAAGGTCAGTTGCTCCGCAGGTGGGGGCTTGACCCGCGATCCGCGAATGGCTGGGGAAAAACCAATTTCCGATTCGGGGACTCTTGTGGCCGAGTCCCGGCATCTTGTATGGTCCGGTTTGTCAGATACGACATCTCGTGCGGCGTCTCCTGTACCGTCAATTCCGGGTGTAACGGCCTCCGTTTAACAGCGGGAGCTGCCGGTTTCGGATTCCGCCCACGATCGGCCCATAGGCCGGTTCCGTGAAGGAGCTGGCCCGATGAGACAGGTGAAGCCATGAACGACGTCGGAGCATGGACGGACGAACGCGTCGAGCTTCTCAAGAAGCTCTGGAGCGACGGACTGAGCGCCAGCCAGATTGCGGGCGAACTCGGCAACGTCACGCGTAATGCCGTGATCGGCAAGGTGCACCGGCTTGGTCTTTCCGGGCGAGCCAAGAGCCCGGCCGCTTCGTCGACGCCGCGCCCCCGCAAGGCGCCGACCCGCGCGCCGAGCCATCCTGTCGGCGGCAATGCCGGCATGACCCGTGGCGCCAATGCGCTCGCGCCGCAATATGAGCCCGAGGTCGAGGTCGAGGCACAACAGGCGCCGGCTTTGCCTGAGGACGTCGTGGTGCCGTTCTCCGATCGGGTCACCATCATGGACCTGCGCGAATATATGTGCCGCTGGCCGATGGGCGACCCGACCACGGCGGAATTCCGCTTCTGYGGCGGCCGTTCGCAGACCGGCATGCCCTATTGCAGCTACCACGCCCGGATTGCCTATCAGCCCGCGGCCGATCGCCGTCGCGACCGCAAGGTCGTGCGCGCCTGAGCCAAGGCTCCTTGGATCTGAAATCGAAGCCGGCCCCGCAAGGCCGGCTTTTTCATTGGGGCCCGCGGGAGCGGAGCGGGTGATCCCGACTTTACGGTCGCTTAACCCAGTTTGCGTCGCTCGAGGCGCTTGCTCCAGCGCGATAGCGCGTAGCAGATCAGCCAATAGATCGCCCCGGCAAAGGCATAGGCCTCCATGTTCATCCCGACCCAGTTGGGGTCGGCAAGCGAGGCCTGGGCGATGCCGAGCAGGTCGAGGATCGAGACGACGAGCACGAGCGTCGTGTTCTTGATCAGCGCGATGAATTCGTTGGTCATCGCCGGCAGCGAAATCCGCAAGGCCTGCGGCAGAACGATCAGCCCGGTTGCCTTCCAATAGGTCAGTCCCAGCGCGGTTGCGGCCTCGCGCTGGCCGGAGGGAAGCGCCTGCAATCCGCCGCGGACGGCTTCGGCCATATAGGCGGCGATGACGAGGCCGAGCCCGATCACGGCGCGCGCCAGGCGGTCGATGCCCGTGCCGCTCGGCAGGATCAGCGGCAGCAGCAGCGAGGCGAGGAAGATGACCGCGATGATCGGCACGCCGCGCCAGAACTCGATGAACAGCACGCTGATCAGCCGCACCACCTTGAGCTGCGACTGGCGTCCAAGCGCGAGCAGGATGCCGAGCGGGATCGCGATCAGGCTGGAATAGACCGAGATGAAGAGCGTCAGCATCAGCCCGCCCCACTCGCGCGTCTCGACCGGGCGCAGACCGAACCCGCCGGCAAGCAGCCAGACGCCGAGCGGTGGCAGGATGATCAGCGCCAGGATCGCGAGCCGGATCCGCATGGATTTCGGCGAGAGATAGAGGCCGAGCCCAGAGAGTGCGAAGATTGCTCCGGTGAGATCGGCCCGCCAGCGCTCGTCGACGGGATAGAGCCCATACATGAACTGGCCGAAGCGGGCCCGAATGAAGACCCAGCAGGCACCGCTGCCGGTGCAATCATTGCGCGTGGTGCCGGACCAGGTCGCGTCGATCAGCGCCCAGCGGATCAGCGGGACCGCGACCCAGGCGATGCCGAGTGCGAGGACCACTGTGAGGGCGGCGGTTGCCGGCGTGCCGAACAGCCTCTGGCGCCAGAGCGGAAAGGTCGCTGCGCTCATCGGGTCACCAGCGCGATCCTGGCATTGTACCAGTTCATGAAGGCGGAGACGGCAAGCCCGATCACCAGATAGACCGCTAGCGTCATGGCGATGATCTCGATCGCCTGCCCGGTATTGTTCAGCGCCGAGCCCATGAACAGGCTGACGACGTCGGGATAGGCGATGGCCGCACCGAAGGACGAGTTCTTCAGCACGTTGAGATATTGGTTGGTCATCGGCGGCACGATCACGCGCAGCGCCTGCGGGATGACGACGAGCCGCAGGATCTGGCCGGGACGCAGCCCGAGCGCTGCAGACGCCTCGCTCTGGCCATGCGGCACGGCCTGGATGCCGCCGCGCACGATCTCGGCGATGAAGCCCGCCGTATAGGTGACGAGGGCCGCCAGCAGCGCGACGAATTCGGGGATCACGACGAAGCCGCCGCGGTAATTGAAGCCGCGCAGCACCGGCACGTCCCAGCGCACGGCGAGTCCGGCCCAGGTGACGGCCAGAGCGGGCACGATCAGGACGAACAGGATGCCCAGCATGAGCACGGGCGCATCGCGGCCGGTCTCCTCCTTGCGCCGGCGTGCCCAGCGCATCACCAGCCACTGTATGAGCCAGGACAGGAGCATGATCGCCAATGCCCAGCGGAAGGGCGCCGGCGAGTCGGGCAGCGGCATCGTCAGGCCGCGATTATTGAGGAAGGCGACGCCGAATAGGCTCAGCGAGGCGCGTGGCGCCGGCAGGGCCGCGATCACGCCGAAATACCAGAACAGGACGAAGAACAGCAGCGGGATATTGCGGACGAACTCGATATAGGCACCGGCAATCGTCGAGAGCAGCCAGTGCGAGGACAACCGCGCGATGCCGATGATGAAGCCGAGCACGGTGGCGAGCGCGATCGCGATCACCGTGACGAGCATCGTGTTGGCGATGCCGACCCAGAACAGCGCGAGGATGTTGTCCTGCTGGGTGTAGCCGGTCAGGACGAAGGGAACCTCGATCCCCGAAGTGCGCCAGAGAAAGTCGAAGCCCGACGCGATGCCGGCCTTGACCATGTTCTCCGAGGCGTTGCGCACGAACCAGACGATCGCGCCGACGAGCCCAAGCACGAGCGCGACCTGATAGAACAGGTCGCGCACCCGCTTGTCGTTGATGAAGGACAGAACGCTGGCCACGGTTGCCGCCTCTTAGACAAGTGGCGAAGGAGGGGCCCCATTCCTTGCGGAGCGTAGCGCAGGCCCGGAAACCATCGAAAGGCGCTGCGCGCTGCGATGGCTTCCGGAGCTGTACGGCTTCGCCGCCTGCCCGGAATGACGCCCGGTTTCTCGAAGCACCGTCAGGCGCCTGATGCCGTGGTTCTCACTGGAAAGGCGGCGTGAACAGCAAGCCGCCCTTGGTCCAGAGCTGGTTCTGGCCACGCTCGAGCTTCAGCGGCGAGCCCATGCCGACCGAGCGCTCATAGCTCTCGCCATAATTGCCGACCTGCTTGATGGCCTTGTACATCCAGTCGTCCGGCAGGCCCATCATCGCGCCGAAACCGCCTTCGACGCCAAGCAGGCGGCGGACTTCCGAGTTCTTCGAATTGGCCTTCATCTCATCGACATTGGCCGAGGTGACACCGAGCGCCTCGGCGGCGATGGTGCCATTCAGCACCCAGCGCACGATCAGCTGCCAGCGCTCGTCGCCGTAGCGCGTTACCGGCCCCTGGGGATCGTTCGAGATCGGCTGGGTCAGGATGATGTGCTCGTCGGGGACCTTGAGCTTGGCGCGTTGGCCGGCGAGCGCGCCGACGCCGGCGGTATAGGCGTCGCAGCGGCCGGCATCATAGGCGGCGATGGCGTCGTCGTTCTTCTGGAAATTGGTGATCGTGACCTTGAGGTTGCGCTCGCGGAACCAGTCAGCCGCGTTCTTCTCTTCGGTCGAGCCGGCTGCGACGCAGACCGAGGCGCCGTCGAGATCGGCCGCCGTCTTGGCATTGGTCGACTTGCGGACGATGAAGGTCTGGCCTTCGTAGAAATTGATGCCCTGGAAGTTCAGGCCCAAGGTCGCGTTGCGCGAGAAGGTGATGGTCGAGTTGCGCGAGAGCAGGTCGACCTGGCCCGATTGCAGGATCGGCCAGCGCTGCTGAACCGAGGTCGGCGTGAACTTCACCTTGGTGGCATCGCCCAGCACGGCCGCAGCCAGTGCCTTGCAGTAATCGACATCGAGCCCCGTCCACTCGCCCTTGTCATTGGCGAAGGAGAAGCCGGGCAGGCCGAGATGCACGCCGCATTCGAGATGCCCGCGAGCCTTTATGGCATCCAGCGTCGGGCTCGGCGCCAGCTGTTGCGCATGGGCGGAGGTCGCCGCGACTGCGAGGGCGGCTGCGGCCCCCAGGATCATCATCTTCGTCATTGTCATTCCCCCGAAGCCTGGGCGGCTTTCTGCATGGTGGCGCGACTATGCAACAGCTGAGCGGCGAAGGGGAGTGGGTGGAATTCGAATCCCGGATGCGATGTCGAGTKGAAGACGGCTGGCGACACCGTCATCCCTGCATCACTGCGCGGTCATGATGGCCTGCACGAATCCGTCTTCGACATAGGTGACGCTGCCGTCCGGCAGTCCGAGGATGCGGTCAATGGCGATGCCCTGGAAACGCAGCTGCTGATCGAGCGCATCGATCGCCGCCGGAGCGTCCGGGGTTCCCGATGCCGAGATCGCCCGGGCCATGGCGTCGTGACTGGTGGCGCTGAGATGCAGCACGATCTCGGCTGCGATTCCGGCATCGGGCACCTTGAACACGCCTTCGGCCTTCCCCGCCGCGATGATGCGGGTGAGCACCGGGACCGCGAGCGGGATCACGGTTGCGTTGATGCGGTGATAGAGCACGATGTTCTCGGGCTTGAAGAGGACATCGAATGTCGCTCTGAGCCGGGGTGCATCCTCGAGCTTGATTTGCCGGGCGCGCGCCAGAAAGCCGTTCAATCGCGCAAGCGGTGGGAGATCGGGCGCCTCCGTCAAATCCGTGAGGCGTTCGACCGAGGTCAGGGCGAGCCGAGACGCCAAGGCGGCAAGCAGGTCCTCCTTGGCGGTGAAGTGGTGATAGAAACCGCCCTTCGAGATGCCGGCACGTGCAATCACATCGTTGATCGTCGTGCGCTCGTAGCCGCGTTCGAAGAACAGCGCCTGGGCGCAGTCGAGCAGCTCGTTCCTGCGATCATCGGGGTGTTTCACCACGCGGGGCATGCCGGTTCGGTCTCTCCAACTTGACGACCGACCGTCGGTCTGTAAAATGACCGACGGTCGGTCTGTAACTTTAGCGCCTGGATCGATGCGGGGGCAATGAATAATCGCGTCGCGCCATGCTGCTGCTGCCGCCGCCTCCTCCTGGGAGGGATGCCTTGAAGCTCGTTCGTCGTCTGCTCGTCCTGGCCGCGCTCGCCGTCGCGACTGCGGCCTACTGGTCCGCCACCCGGCCGGCGCAGGTCTCCAGCGTGCTGGCGAAGCGTGGCGACGCGGCGGCCATCGTCTATGCGACGGGCGTCGTCGAGCCTCGGACCTGGGCCAAGGTGACCCCGCTCATCCGCGAACGCATCGTCGAACTCTGCAACTGCGAAGGCATCCGGGTCGAGGAGGGGCAGATTCTGGCCAGGCTGGACAGGGCCCAGGCCGAGGCGACGCTGGCCGAAATGAAGGCGCGCCATGCCCTTGCCTCGACGGAGCTTGAGCGGCTTTCGACGCTTGTCGAGCGCAAGGTCGTCACCCAGCAGGCGCTTGATCGCGCCCGCAGCGAAATCGGCCAGGCCGCGGCGCTTGTCGCAGGCCAGACTGCCCGGCTGGAGAACTATCTGCTCCGCGCGCCGATGCGTGGCACCGTCCTGCGCCGCGACGGCGAGGTTGGCGAGATCGCCGAGCCCGGCACGGTGCTGTTCTGGATTGGCGAGGCGAAGCCGCTGCGCGTCGTCGCCGAGGTGAACGAGGAGGACATTCCCCAGGTCAAGGTCGGCCAGAATGTCTTGCTGACGGCCGATGCCTTCCCGGGCCGGAAGCTTGAAGCCACGGTCGACAGTATCACGCCCAAGGGCGATCCGATCGCGAAGAATTATCGTGTCTATCTGTCTTTGCCGGATGAGACGCCCGTGATGATCGGCATGACGGTCGAGATCAATGTCATCGTGCGGGTGTCGCAGAATGCCCTGCTGCTGCCGAACAACGCCGTGCACGACAATGCGGTATTCGTCGTCGAGGGCRATGTCGTGCGCCGCCGCGAACTGACGATCGGTATCCGCGGCACGAGCGAGGTGGAGGTTCTCTCGGGGGTGCCGGACACGGCGCGCGTCGTTGCGCCCTATCCCGAACGTCTCAGTGACGGCGCGCACGTCAGGGCTCAGGGAGGGTGAGGCCATGCGGCTGATCCTCGATCTTGCCTTGACGCATATCCTCGGGCGCGGTCGGCAGACGCTCGTCGCCGTGCTCGGCGTGGCGCTCGGGGTCGGCTTCTCCATCGCCATGGCGGCCCTGATGCAGGGGGGCGAGGACGATTTCGTCGCGAGGCTCGTCGACACCATGCCGCATGTCGCCATCACCGACGAACGGCGCGCCGCACGCCGGCAACCCGCGCAGGACCAGTTCGCATCGGTTCGGATCGCCGGGCTGAGACCCAAGGACGATCGTCGCGGTATCCTCAACCCGACCGAAGCGACGGCACTGCTGAGAGCCTGGGTTCCCGGCCGGATGGCATCGGGCCTGAAGACGCAAGGGGTGGTGCGCTATGCCGGGCGCGATGTCGGCATCGGCATCATCGGCATCGAKCCGCAGGCCGAAATGCGCGTCTCGTCGATCGCCAGGGATTTCCGCCAGGGGAGCTTCACCTCGCTGATCGCCGGGGGCAACAACATCGTCGTCGGCGACCGCCTGGCCCAGCGTCTTGGTGCCGAACTCGGAACAACCGTGACGGTGGTCTCCTCCACCGGCCAGACCCGTGCCTTCAAGATCGTCGGCCTGTTCCATACCGGAACGACCGCCCGTGACGAGGGAGAGGGCTATGTTCTGCTCAAGAACGCTCAGATCCTGAGCGAGCGGCCGAACGCGATCAACGAGATCCGCCTGAAGCTCGACGATCCCGCTTCCGCTCCCCAGGTGGCACGGCGCGCGGAGGCGCTGATCGGCTACAAGGCGGTCGCCTGGCAGGAGGCGAACGAGTCGCTGCTCGAGGCTTTGGTGATCCGCAATGTCATCATGTACACCGTCGTCGGCGCCATCCTGCTGGTCGCCGGCTTMGGCATCTTCAACATCATCTCGACCATCACCCATGAGAAGGCGCGCGACATCGCCATCCTGAAGTCGCTTGGCTTCACGGAAACCGACATGCGCCGTCTGTTCCTCCTGGAGGGGCTTGTGCTCGGGGCTGGAGGTTCGCTGATCGGCTGGGCGGTCGGCCTTGCCCTGTGCTTCGCGCTCTCGCTCGTCCGCTTCGAACTCTCGGGGGCCTCAGTGGTGCAGGAGATCACGCGGCTGCCGCTGGCCTGGAGCCCCTGGCATTACCTGATTGCGGCCGGGTTCGCCCTGGTTTCGGCCGGGATAGCCGGCTATCTGCCGGCGCGGCAGGCGGCGCGGCTCAACCCGGTCGATATTATCCGGGGGGCGACATGACGGCGCTGATCGAAGCAGCCGGCCTGACGCGCGTGCTCCCGGCCGCCGTGCCCGTGACCCTGGTGCAGGACGTGACGCTGACGATCGGCGAGGGCGAATTCGTCGCCATCACCGGCCCGTCCGGCTCGGGCAAATCCTCGTTGCTCTATCTGCTTGGCCTGCTCGACCGGCCGACAACCGGCCTGCTCCGCATCGGCGGCCGCGACACCGATGGGCTCGGCGAACGGGAGAAGGCGCGGATCAGGCTGGAGACTCTCGGTTTCGTCTTCCAGTTCCATTTCCTGCTGCCGGAATTCACCGTGCGCGAGAATGTCGAGATCCCGATGCGCCGGCTCGGGCGCCTGACGTCTGGAGCGATGCGCGAGCGCTCGACGCAACTGCTCGAGGCGCTCGGCCTCGTCGACCATCTCGACAAGCGGCCGGACCAGCTTTCGGGCGGGCAGCGCCAGCGTGTCGCGGTCGCCCGTGCTCTCGCCAACGACCCGCCTCTCGTGCTCGCCGATGAGCCGACCGGCAGCCTCGACAGCAAGAACTCCGAGCAGGTCTTCGCGATTCTCGACGCGCTGGTGCGTGAGCGCGGCAAGACCGTGATCGCGGTGACGCATGACCTGGAGATGGCGGCGCGGATCGGACGGCGCATCCATCTCGTCGATGGCCGGGTGACCGAGGACGAAACCCCGACGGAGGGCTGAGCCGCCGCCCGCGCGAGCGCCTCAGGTGCCGAACACCGTGTTCAGCTGGCTGCCGACCATGATGAAGGTGGTGCGCTTGGGCATCTCCTTCAGCCGCACGGCGCCGATATAGGTCATCGCCGAGCGCACGCCGCCCATCAGTTCCTGCATCGTGCCCTCGACCGGGCCGCGATAGGGCACCTCGACGGTCTTGCCTTCCGAGGCGCGGTATTTGGCGACGCCGCCGGAATAGCGCTTCATCGCCGTGTCCGAGGACATGCCGTAGAAGGTCATCGCGACCGGAACCTTCTTGCCGTCGTGCTCCTCGTACCGGATCTTGCCCTCGCATTCGTCATGGCCGGCGAGCATGCCGCCGAGCATGACGAAATCGGCACCGCCGCCATAGGCCTTGGCGAGATCGCCCGGCACAGTGCAGCCGCCATCTCCGCAGACCAGACCCTTCAGGCCATGGGCCGCATCGGAGCATTCGATGATGGCGGAGAGCTGCGGATAGCCGACGCCGGTCATCTTGCGGGTGGTGCAGACCGAGCCGGGGCCGATGCCGACCTTGACGATGTCGGCGCCGGCAAGAAGCAGCGCTTCCGTCATGTCGCCGGTCACGACATTGCCGGCCATGATCGCCGCATGCGGGAAGGCTTCGCGGGTCGCCTTGACGGTGTCGACGAATTTTTCGGTGTAGCCATTGGCGACATCGAGGCAGATCTTGCTGATCGGCGCCTTGGAATGGACGTGCTTCAGCTTCTCGTGATCGGTCTCGGTGGTGCCGAGCGAATAGAAGGCGTTGGCCGATTCCTTCTCCTTGAAGAAGGCGATCAGATCGTCGGCATCGTAATGCTTGTGCAGAGCCACCATCGCGCCGTGCTTCAGCAAGGCGCGCGCCATGCCCATGGTGCCGACCACGTCCATGTTGGCGGCGATCAACGGGAAGCCGGTCCAGTCCTTGCCTGTATGGGCGAAGCGGAACGTGCGGTTGACGTCGACATGGGCGCGGCTGCCCAGTGTCGACCGCTTGGGCCGGATCAGGACGTCTCGGAAGTCGAGCTTGGGATCGTTCTCGATACGCATGATGGAAGCCTCGGCTGCTTTGGCGCGGAATTCGGGYGCACGCTGAGGAGGCGTGCCGGGACTCATAGCCGGTCCGGGGCCTTGGACGCAAATGGCGTGCAGCGGCCGTTCGCGGCAACACTTTAGCAGTTGCTAAAATAATTCTGGACGGACTCGCTGCCTCAAGATACTTAAGCGTATGCTTCACCAATCGGCGCAACTCGACTTGATGTTCCAGGCCCTGGCGGACCCGACCCGCCGGCTGATGGTGGAACGCCTGTGCGACGGGCCGGCGTCCGTGAGCGAGCTTGCCGCCCCGCTGGCGATGACATTGTCGGCCGTCGTGCAGCATCTCGCCGTGCTCGAGGAAAGCGGCCTCGTCCGCTCGCAGAAGCAGGGCCGCGTCCGGACCTGCCATGTCGAGACCCAGGCCCTGCGCGCCGCCGAACGCTGGATCAACGAGCGCCGGATGCTGTGGGAGCGGCGCTTCGATCGCCTCGGCGCCTATCTCGCAKAAAATCCGGACGAGCCGGATGACGGAAGCCCGGCATCGAGCAGAGGAGCACGGGATGACAGATCATAGTGTCACGCACGCCACCTTCACCATCGAGCGCGTCTATGACGCCTCCGCGGCCCGCGTTTTCGCGGCCTGGGCCAATCCGGCGATCAAGCGGCGCTGGTTCGCCTGCCATGACGACTGGGCGGCCGGCGCACACACGCTCGACTTCTCGGTCGGCGGCCAGGAGCATTCGACGACCCGGGATTCCGACGGCGTCGACCATGTCTATGACGCGGTCTACCAGGATATCGTGCCCGGCAGCCGCATCGTCTACGCCTATGCGATGCGCTTGGCCGAGCGGCGCATATCGGTGTCGCTGGCGACCGTTCTGTTCAGGTCTGAAGGCGCGCAAACGCGGCTTGCCTTTACCGAGCAGGCTGCCTTCCTCGACGGTTACGACCGCCCGGAGGAACGGGAACACGGCACCCGCATCGGCCTCGACAATCTCGCCCGCGAATTGCAGCGCCAGTCCGCCGCTGCCTGATGTCTCACGGAGGCTCGACCATGTCCCTGACGCTGCATTTCCACCCGCTGTCCTCGTTCTGCCAGAAGGTGGTGATCGCGCTCTATGAGAACGGCACACCCTTCACGCCAAAGCTTGTCGACCTGGGTGATCCGGAACAGCGCATGGCTCTGCTGCAGCTCTGGCCGATGGGTCGATTCCCGCTGCTGCAGGATGAAGCGCGGGGCCGCATCGTGCCTGAGTCCAGCATCATCATCGACTATCTCGACCAGACCTATCCGGGGGCGCTCAGGCTGATCCCTGACGATGCCGGACACGCGCTCGAAACCCGGCTGCAGGACCGCTTCTTCGACATTTATCTCAATGAGACCATGCAGAAGATCGTCGGTGACCGCATCAGGCCGGCCGACGGCAAGGATCCGACCGGCGTCGAACAGGCAAGGAAACGGCTCCAGACGGCCTATGACGTGCTCGAGCATACGCTGGCCGGACGGCGCTGGGCCGCAGGGGATGCTTTCACCATGGCTGACTGCGCTGCCGCGCCGGCGCTCTATTATTCCGAGCTCGTGCTCCCGTTCCGCGACACGCACAAGGCCGTCGCAGCCTATTTCGACCGGCTGCTGGAGCGCCCGTCCTATATGCGCGTGCTGCGAGAGGCCGCGCCCTACCTGCATATGTTTCCACGCGGTTAGCGGCTATCGCGAACAACCCTTGCATCATGACTGCACACTGTGTCGCTCGCGATGAAGCATGCCATCAGCTTGCGCCGGCGAGCGCCTCGGCCGCCTTGCGCGCGACCACGGCGTCATAGGCGGCCCGCAGCCGCGTGCCGACGCTGAGCCAGCCGGGATTTGCGCGTCGCGGATTGGGCTGGCCGAGATGGCTTTCGCGCAGTTCGTCCATGAACTCTTCCCAGAGGGCGGGTCCGCCCTCGGCCAGCAGTTCGGCGCGGATCGAGAGTTCCTCGCTGACCGGCAGGAATTTCAGCCCCCAGCACGACATTTGGGCCAGCGCCGGCAGGAGCCCGATGCCCTTCTCCGTCAGGCTGTAGGTCACCTTCTGCTTGTGGCTCGGGTCGTCGCTCCTGGTGATGATGCCCTGGTCGAGCAGCGTTTTCAGCCGGTCGGCCAGGATGTTGGACGAGATGCCCTCCTTGGAATGCAGCAGCAATTCCCGGAAGTGCCGACGGTTTCCGAACATCATGTCGCGAATGATGAGCAAGCTCCATTTGTCGCCGACCACCTCGAGGGTGAGGTTGATCGGACAGCCCGAGCGAGGATCGTCGGTCATGCGCAGTCTCCCGAAAGCCGGCTTTCAAATACCGCTTGCATTATGGGATCAGTCTCCCTAGCTTACAACCAGTTGCAAAAAGCAACTGGTTTTGATTTGGAGACGAATATGTCTGACCGCACCGTCACTCACGCCAGCTTCGTCATTGAACGCGATTATGCCGCTTCCCCCTCCCGGGTCTTCGCGGCCTTTGCCGATCCGGCRCAGAAGCGCCGCTGGTTTGCCGAGGGCGAAGGCTGGAGCATCGAGCGCTTCGATGTCGATTTCCGGATCGGGGGCTCCGAGCGCAGCAGCTTCCGCTATCAGGGCGGACCGCCGATCAGCAACGACACTACCTTTCAGGATATCGTGCCCGATCGCCGTATCGTCTCCGCCTACACCATGACGATCGCAGGCGAGCCGATTTCCGCGTCGCTGGCGACGGTCGAGCTCATTCCGGTCGGATCGGGCACCCGCCTCGTCTATACCGAACAGGCTGCCTTCCTCGACGGCAAGGATGAGGTATCCACGCGCGAGGCCGGCTCCCGCGAGTTGCTTGAGAGTTTGGCTCAGGAGCTCGAGCGTACCGCGGCGGCGGTCTGATCCTCGTGTCGGCCATAGGGGTCGAAAGCCTGGAGAGGAGGCGCAATTCCTCCTCCCAGTGCCTTGCCGGGAGTCAGGCCACCAGGCTCTTCGCCAGCATGCAGTGCACGCCCTTGGAGCCGTTGACCGTCTGGGTCACACGCAGGTCGGCCGCGAGGCTGCACAGCATATAGGCCTCCTCCCGCGTCAGTTTGGTGCGTTCGCAGATCAGGACGATCATCTCGCGCAGCGCCTTCTGAGCGCAGATGTCGAGATCCGGGTCGATGCCCATGGTGATGTGATGCGTCGGCGTCTCGGCGCGCGGCGTGGTGAAGCTCAAATCCTCGCGCAGGATGAACTCGAAGGTGCCTTCCAGGGCGGTCTCGATCGCGGTGACGCAAACCTCGCCGTCGCCCTGGGCGCCATGGCCATCGCCGCAGGAGAACAGCCCACCTTCGACGAAGACGGGGAGATAGAGCGTCGACCCCGCTCCCAGTTCCTTGTTGTCGAGATTGCCGCCGAAGGCGCGCGGCACCAGCGAGCTCTGCCGGCCCCAATGCGCGGGCGGAGCCACGCCCATCACGCCGAAGAACGGCGCGAGCGGCAGCTCCATGCCCCAGGGCAGATGCGCCAGATTCCTTTCGGCATCGAGCCCGATATGGACAAGCTTATAGGTGTCGAACTCTTCCGGCAGGGTGCCGGCGAGAGGCCTGATGAACGTGTAGCCCCAATCGGTGCGGAGTTTGACCTCGCGGATGCGCACTTCGAGGACATGRCCGGGCCTTGCTCCTCTCACCGCGACCGGACCGGTGAGGATATGGCCCGGCATCGGGCGCTCGACCTTCGCGTGAATCTCGTGAGTTTCGGGCAGAACATGGAAACCCGATTTCGGCTGCTCTCCCGTGCCGCCGTTGATCGTGCGGATGGTGACGCTGTCGCCGCTCGCGATCGTCAGAACGGGCGGCAAGGCAGCGTCGAAGAAACCCCAGTGGCAGGTCTTCGGTCCGGCATCGAGCTGGTGATGGATCACGAGGGCATCCTGTAGCGGGCGCGAAGATCAGGCGGGAGGGGCAAGCGGCCGGGCGTTCTTGCGCATCGTGTAGAGCGTTGCCCCGATCACGAAGGTGGCGCCKATCCAAGTGGTGAGCGCCGGAATCTCGGAGAAGAAGACGAAGCCGGTGAAGCTCGCCAGCAGCAGGCGCGTGAAATCCAGCGGAGCGAGCGCGGCTGCCTCCCCGACCTGATAGGCGCGCGTGATCAGCCATTGCCCTGCCGTACCGAACAGGCTGAGCAGGATCAGCGAGAGCCATTGCTCGGCGGTCGGCTGGACCCAGAAGATCCAGGTCGGCACGGCGAGCACGATGATCAGCACGATGCCCTGGTAGATCAGGATCGTGTCGGTCCGTTCCGTCGCCGCCAGCTTGCGCACGCTGATGGTGATGCCCGCCCCGAGAAATGCGCCTGCGACAGACATCAGCGMGTAGATGTTCAGCCCCTGCGCCGATGGATTGAGCATGATGATGACGCCGATGAAACCGATGGTGGTCGCGACCCAGCGGCGGCCGTCGACCTTCTCCTTCAGCAGCAGCACCGCGGCGATGGTGACGAACAGAACCTGGCTGAATCCGATCGCGGTCGCCTGAGCCAGCGGAATGTAGATGATGGCGCTGAAGCCGCAGAGCATCGAAGCGAGCGTGATCAACCCGCGGAAGACCTGCAGTCCCAGGCGCGAGGTCCGCATCATGGCTGGCAGCTGGTTGGCCGCGAAGGCGATGATGATGACGCTCATGATCACCTGTCGGATCAGCAGCGTCTGGACCAGCGGAATGGCTGAGCCGATATGCTTGATCAGCCCGACCATCACCGCATAGACCAGCATCGACGACAGCATGTAGACTGAACCGCGCAGGTTCGGTGTCGAGCCGCGCCACCAATGCCTCAGCCGGTGCCGGCGGCCGGCGAACCAGCCGGAAGGGCCGGGTTCGATCACGCCGGGAATGGCGGCCAGCACGATAGGCGGAGCCTCGTCGCCTCTTGATTCTGGAGGTTCGGAATMCTCCGGCGATGCGTGCCGTAACGGCGTCGACAGCTCGCCGACACCGTCGTCAGAACCCGAGCCGCGCCGCTGCTCGGAAAGCCGGTCTTCGCTCATCGCCCGAACCATTGGCCGAGCGCGATCGCGCCCCCGGCTCTTCACATCGCAAATGCCCTGAAACCATTGATGATCTTCGACGTCCTGACCAGATGGTCAGTGGGCATGGCGGGGTTGTGATGGAAGGTGGCCGTCATGCGCCGACCCGTTCGGGTCGCGGAGCCGACATTCCATCGGCGGACTGTATGCGTCGGCCGAAGCGGTGTAGGAGCCGTGCCACCATCGACGCATTTCCGGCCGTCGCCGGGTTGAAGGGCACGACAGACGCATGCGGGAATTGCTGTCCGATTTTGTGAGCGGTCTGCGTTCGCTCTCTCCCCGGCGCTTCCCCTATCGCCGTTTTGGCCTCGCCCTTGCGCTCGGCGGCTTCGGCGGCTGGCTCTTCGTGCAGGCGAAGTTGCCACTGCCCTGGATGCTGGGTTCCATGGTGTTCTGCACGGTCGCCGCGCTGCTCAAGGCGCCGGTCTCCGCGCCCGGCGTCATTCGCCCCCCGATGAGCGCTGTGATTGGCGTGATGCTCGGTGCGGGCTTTCGCCCCGATCTCGTGGCGCAATTGCCGAACTGGCTGCCGACGCTGATTGGCCTCGTTCTGTTCATGACCGCCTGCGGCCTGTGCTGCGTCACCTATTTCCGCCGCGTCGCCGGCTTCGACCGGGTGACCGCCTTTTTCGCCGGCATGCCGGGCGGGTTGATGGAGATGGTTCTCCTCGGCGAGGAGAAGGGCGGCGATGCCCGGATCATCGCGCTGATCCACTCGGCGCGCGTTCTGCTTGTGGTGATGACCCTGCCGTTCATCGTTCAGTCGATCGAGGGTGTCTCGCTGTCGGCAACGCGCAATGCCGGCCCCTCGCTGGCGCAGACACCGCTTTTCGCCGAGCTCTGGCTTATCGGCTGTGGCGTCTTCGGGGTCATTCTCGGACATCTGCTGCGGCTGCCGGCCAAGCACCTGCTCGGCCCGATGGTGGTCAGTGCGCTGGTCCATTTCCTCGGCTGGAGCGATTCCGCCCCGCCCTTCCAGGTCGTCAACGCAGCCCAGCTCGTGCTCGGCGTCAYGGTCGGCTGCCGCTTTGTCGGCACCTCGCCGAGCGTCATCCTGCGCGTCCTGCTGCTTTCGGTCGGCTCGACGGCGGTGCTGCTCGCCCTGACGATTGCCTTCGCCTGGGGCGTCTCGAAGGTTTCGATCTATGGTCACGTGCCGCTGATCCTGGCCTATTCACCGGGCGGGTTGGCTGAAATGAGCCTGATTGCGCTGGCGCTCCACACAGAAGTCGCCTTCGTCGCGGCCCATCACATCATTCGCGTCTTCCTGGTCATGGTCGGCGCCGGGCCGGTCTTCGGCCTGATCCTCGGCGACAAGCGCAAGACCGAGACCGCGCCGGCCGAGTAGCGCCCAAGGCATCGGCCGGGAAAGTGGATTGCGATTCCCGGGAAAGCCGACGCTAACGCAGACGATGAGGTCGTCGGGTCTGATACGATATCCGGCCCCGTGATCTAGCGGCGCGCGGCCTCGAGCCCGGCGGCCAGTGCGCTCGCCAGGGCAGCCCTCTGGATGGCCATGAACGCCGCTCCATCGATGCGCTGCGGGTTTCCCGCGCGCGCGCTTCGCACCCGTTCGGTCAGGGCCTGGGCAAAAGCCACCGGCTCGTCCGCGAGCGAGAAATTCGCCGGCAGGGCTGTAAAGCCGCGACAGGAGAGTGTCGTCGCCACGGCTGGCATGCCGAGCTGCATCGCCTCGATCGTCTTCAGCTGCACGCCGGTTCCGGCGCGGCTCGACAAGGCCAGCACATGGCAGGATTGGAGGAAGGTATTTGCGTCAGCGACGCGCCCGATCAGTCGCACCTGGGCCGGGACCGGTGGCATCTCCGCCGGAAGGCGTCCGGCGACGGCAACCGAGATATCGGTCGGAAGGAGCGGAGCGACCTCGCGCAAGAACCAGTCGAGACCGATGAAGTTCGGCTGCCAGGTCCAGGTTCCGATCATGCCGATGTCGAAGGCCGGTGCGACCGGCTCCGCCATGGCGGCCGGCTGCGGGCCACTGCCCGAGACGAGTGGCAGCACCGCCGCCTTCCCTGCGGCAGGGCCGAGTGCGCGTCGGTCCTCCTCGGCCAGCGTCCAGATATAGCTCACCTCGTTCCAGAGGCGCGTCTCGACGGCTTCCAGCAACCTGGCCTCGCGGGCATAGAGCCAACTCATCAGCCCGGTGCCGGCATGCGCTGCATTCTGCCGGGCGGAGACATGCTCGATATTATGTTCCACCAGCACGCAGGACCCGAGCGTGGTCAGCTCCGGAAAGGCGCCAGGCAGCATCACCGAGTTGAGAATCAGCGCGTCGAACGGGCCGCGCGCCCTTACTGCCTCGACCAGTTTGCCGGCGCCGGCGAGCCGCAGCTTGGCGCAGGCGACAGGCAGGCCGTGGCTGAGCGCATATCCGAGCCATTGCAGCTTGCGGCTGGCGGGCGCGACCGCATTCTCGATATCGACGGCGCCGATCACCATGGCCTGAGAGGGGTCGGCCGGCACTTCGCCCGGGCGCAGGAAACCGAAGGCGGTGACCTCGTGCCCTGCGGAGCGCAGCGCATCGAGGATTGCGGCATTGGCGATCTCGAAGCCGGTATTGGGCCTTGCAACCGGGATCAGCGAGGTGATGAAGGCAAGACGCAACGGGGCCGATCCTGACGATAGGGATGGCCGTGAGAGAGGCGTCAGATGTTCGGTCGGGTCAAGTTCGGCGACGAACTATCCTGAACATCAGGTGTGGGAGTGTGCGCGCCGGCGCAGGATCGCCGACACCGAACCTTAAGCGGAGATGTGGCATGCTGGGGCACCATGGCTGACCCCCTCCATCATTCCGCCGCCAATTTGGAAGGCGCCTCGCGACGCCCCGCCATTCCCGGCTTCGATGCACCCGAGACCTTCGAGATCGTCGCAGCTTCGCCAGAGGCGGYGCTGCAAGGCGTCGAAAGCGTGATTTGCGTGCCGACCTTCAAGCGGCCGGAGCTGCTGGAGCGCACTTTGCGCTCTCTGGCCGCGCAGCAGGGCGGGCATGATTTTGCGATCATCGTCGTCGAGAACGAAGGCGTCGAACGCGCCGGTGCGGAGCGGGCGAGTGCCCTTCACGCTGCGGGGCTGTTCAAGGGATATGTCATCGTCGAGCCGCGACAGGGCAACTGCAAGGCCTATAATGCCGCCTGGCGCTGCGGGCTGACCCGCCTTCCCGCGCTGAAGCAGGTCCTCGGCATCGATGACGACGAGGAGGCGCTGCCGCTGTGGCTCGACGCTTTTCTGCGTGCTGCGGCAACTGCGCCGGCCCAGCTCTTCGGCGGCTCGGTGACCCCGGTCTTCGAGGATCAATCGCGAGCCTGGCTGAGCGCACACCCGGTCTTTCGATCGCATTATGCTGTCTCGGGCGAAGTGCCGATCCTGTTCTCGAGCGCCAACTACCTGATCCGGCGCGAGGTGCTGGAGGCACTTGGCTTCCCCTTTCTCGACGAGAGCTTCGATTTCACCGGCGGCGGCGACAGTGACTTCTTCCGACGCAGCAAGGAAGCCGGCTTCCGTTTCTGGTGGGTCCAGGACGCCGCGATGCGCGAGACCATGCCGAGGCGCCGCACGGAATTCAGCTGGATCGCGGCCCGCAGCCTGCGCAACGGCGCGATCTCGGCCACGATCGAGCGTCGACTCGATCCATCGGCGCGGGGGCGGCTCAGGGTTCTGGCGAAGAGTCTAGCGCTGCTCGCAGCCTCACCCTTTCGCGGGCTCGCGCTCGGCTTGCGCACCGGCTCGGCGACGATCGGGCTCTATCACGCGCAGGTGGCGCTCGGTCGCCTGATGTCGGAGCTCGGCGTCAGCAACGAGCAGTACCGCAAGCCGGACAAGAACTAGGACGTGCGGCATGGCGAGCGGTGATGCAGCTCCGATCGGAGCGGAGCGCTTTTGCTGGGGCATTATCGGAACCGGCGTGATCGCGCGGCAGTTTGCGGCCGATCTCGCGTTGCTGCCGGACGCGCGGATCGGCGCGGTCCAGTCCCGTGCGTTGGAGAAGGCGCAAGCCTTTGCGGCCGAGTTCGGCGCTACCGTCGCCTATGGCGATGCCGAGACCCTTCTCGCMGATCCGGCCATCGATGCGCTCTACATCGCGACGCCGAACGCCTTGCATGTCGCACAGGGCCTCCGGGGTATTGCTGCCGGCAAGCCGGTCTTGATCGAAAAGCCGATCGCCCTCACCGCGGCCGATGTTCACAGCGTGATCGAGGCGAGCCGGGCGCATCGCGTCTTCGCGATGGAGGCGATGTGGACGCGCTTCCTGCCGGCCGTGGTGGCGGCGCGCGAGCAGGTGGCGGCGGGGCGGATCGGCAAGGTTCGGCGCATTCGGGCGGATCTCTCCTATGTCCGCGAGGACATCCCCGGCAGCCGCTTCTTCGACCCCGCGCTGGGCGGAGGCTCGGCATTCGACCTTGGAGTCTATCCGGTCTCGCTTGCCTTGCATTGGCTTGGCAGTCCCGAGCGCGTCACAGGTCGGTGGTTGGAGGCGCGCAGTGGCGTCGACCGGCGTTGCGAGATCGTCCTGCACTATCGGGAGGCGTTGGCGGAGCTCTCCTGCGGCTTTGATCGCAATGGAGGAAACCAGTTCGTGATCGAGGGGGCCGCAGGCGCGATCCGTCTGGATGCGCCCTTCCTCAAGGCGCAGCGGCTGACCCATTATACCACCGCGGCACTTGGGAGCTCGTGGCGAGGGCCACGGCTCCGGAATGGACCGGCCGGAAAGCTGCTCGACCGCCTGCCGATGCCGGGACGCACCCGAGAGATCTACAGCTTTGCCGGCAATGGACTGCAGTTCCAGGCCCGTGCCGTGATGGATGCCGTTCGGAGCGGCGAGACTGGCTGCGCAATCATGCCGCTCACCGAAAGCGCGGCCGTACTGAATATCATCGAGACGGTCCTGGCGCAGCCGCCAGTCAAAACCTTCTGATCAGAAACGGCTCTGCATCCGATAGGGCTGCGGCAGGTCGCGGGCATTGTTCAACGCCAGCGCAAGCTCGGTGATGTGGAGTGCGAGCGCGCCCGAGAAGACGGGCTTCTGCTTCGCCGCAATCGCGTTTGCCTGGTCGGCGATGCCGCGCGCGAAATCGATTTGCGAGGGGAAAGCCGGCAGCGCGGACCGGCCCGTGGCGGCGGGGTAGGCGAGTTTGCGGCCGGGCTCCGGCTTCCAGGTCAGGAAGCGGCCGAGCCGCGCCTCGACGCGGTTCGCCAGCAGACGGGGGAGGCTGCGCGTTGCATCCGTGCGCTCGAGATGGATTGCGGATCGGTTGTCCCAGAGGTCGCGGACCGTGATCGTTCCCTTGTCTCCGAGAATCTGCAGCGAGCGGTCCTTGGGTGCGGCCAGGCCACAACTCAACCGGGCGACGGGACCGGAGCGAAAGGTGAGGCAGCCGACCGAGAAATCTGGGGCCATGGTGATGGTCTCGGTGCCGGGCCCCTTGTCCGGGAATGTCACCGCGGAGAACGCGGTCAGGGCTTCGACCGCGCCGAAGAGCGACACGAGCCAGGACAGTGCGTAGCCCGCATGCTCCAGCGTGCAGCCGATCTCGAACTCATGCAGGCCAGGCCATGGTGCGCCGGAACGCGACCGCCAGGTCGCCCAATTGCCCCGGAAGACCGGGCCGTCCTCCATGGCGGCATAGATCAGCCGCGGCGTTCCGATGGCCCCCTGCGAGAGCGCATCTCTCACCAGCCGATGAGCATCGCTGAGGCCGTTCGCCGGTGCGGTGGCCAACGTCAATCCAGCGGCATCCGCAAGGGCGACGAGTTCGCTGGCCTGCTCGAGCTGCATGGCCAGCGGCTTTTCACAATAGACATGCTTGCCTGCGGCGAGCGCCTGCCTGGTGATCTCGTAATGGCTTTCGGGCGTCGTCAGGTTGACGATGATGTCGACCTGCGGCTCGGCGAGCACGGCCTCCAGGCTTTCATAAGGCCTCGCGCCGTGAAAGGCGCAGAACGCACGGAGGCGGTCCGGCGAGCGATCATAGACGCCGGCAAGCTGAAGCCCGGGATGGTTGGCCAGCGTGGTCATGTAGTAATCGGCCACGAATCCTGTGCCGATAAGCGCGATCTTCATCACGGTGTCCTGTCTGGCGATCGATGGCGACGGCGGCGCTCAGGCTTCGTTTCTGACGAAGCCGCGGATCTTGGCTGCGTTCCGGCCCAGCGCCGTACTTGCCTGCTGGAGTTCGCCCGCGCCGACCTCACCCTCGCGAACGACCAGCACGATGTCGTCGACCGCATCTGCAAAACGCTCCGTGAAAGCGTCGGAACCCAGCGAGGCACCATCGATGAAGACCGGCCCGAAGCGGCGGGCCGCGCCGAAGAAGTCGTGGCTGATCTGTTCGGCTGTGACGAGTTCCGGATGCCCTTTGCGCGGCACGAAGAACAGGCCGGTGCCCTCGTCCTGCAGCGCCGCACGGATCAGGCTGGCGCTGCCGGAGACGATCTCGTGCACACCTGCCTGCGCGTCCGGCGCGAAGACCGATGTCAGGCTGTTTCCGCCGAGGCCGGCATCGACCAGCATGGCCGGCAACCCCGCTTGCGCGGCATCGAGCGCGAGGTTGAGCGCCAGCGTCGAGGCGCCGGCATTGCGGCGCAATCCGACGACGAGAATCCGCCGACTGGGACTGCCCTGGCTGGCGAGTTCGGTTCGGATGCCGCGGATCGCCCGGGCGAAGGAGGCATTCGGCTTGTCGATGACGTCGACGAGATGAGCCTTGGCCTGAAAGACCGAGCGCACTTCGCCATCCCGCCGCCAGCGTCGATGCCTCACGGCAGGCAGTTTTGCCAGCAAGGCCAAGGGGGGAGCTGCGGGGGCTCGCACGACCTCCGGAGTACGGGCTGGTTGACCGCCTTGAATCGCCATGAAACGCCGCCATCCGGTCCTGGCGGGGGCCGCGACCGCATCAGGGGAAGGCGGCTCCGTGGCCGCAGCGACCACAGGGACGGGATCGGCAGGAGCGGGCGGGGGCGATGCCTGAGCGGCAACAGGCTCGTGGCGATTGCGGAATGGCCAGCGGCGCAGCCCGGCAGGCGGTGCAGGCAGGGAGCCGCCAAACAGCGCCAATCCGAGTGCGGCGATCGCGCCCAGACCGCCCCCGGCGATGCCTCCGAGCATGACGACGGTGCGCCTGCTGACGCCGCTCTTCTCGAGCGCCGGCATGGCCATGCTGATGACGCGCGCATTGGTCGTGTCGATACCGGACAGTTCCCCGGTCTCACGTGCCCGCCGCAGGAAGGCGTCATAGACGGCGCGCGAGGATTCGATCTCGCGTTCGAGCTCGCGCAACTGCACCGAAGCGCGGCCGGCGCTGTATTGCTGCCTGGTCAGCTCCTCGACGCGCCGCGCGATCTGCCTCTCGGCATCGACGGCGCGGTCGTATTCGATCTTGGCGGCGCGCGCGATCCGGGCAAGTTCCTCGTTGATCTRCCGGCGCGCATCGCGCACCTGAGCCTGCGCCGCGGCGAGCGCGGGGTGACGCGAGCCGAGCGAGGCCAGCAGATCGGCTTCCTTGCTGAGCGCCGCGCCCAACTGGGACCGGAGTGCAGTCATGGTGTTCGAGGCGACCGCCTCGGGTATGGCGCCGGCCTCGATGCTCGAGGCGCGCGTCGCAAGCGTCTGGTCGTATTTCGCCTTGGCTTCGCTGACCCTGGTGCGCAAGGCGACGAGCTGGGCATTGTTCAGCGCAAGCTGTTCTTCGCCGATCGACTTGCCGCCTGCACCGACGAGGCTGTTGGCTTCCTTGTATTTCTCTGCCTTCTCCTCGGCGATGCGCAGGCGGTTGCGCAATTCCTCCAGGCGCCCGGTCAGCGCGCCGGTGGCGCGTTGCGCAGCCTCGGCACGGACGGAAGCCTGGTCGTCGAGATAGGCGGTGGCAAGCGCATTGGCGATCCGCGCTGCCTTATCGGGATCGCGCGAGGTCACCGAGATGTCGATGACGAAGGTCCGCTCGCCACGCCGGACCGTGACGTTCTTGTCGAGGGCCGCGAGCGCATAGAGCAATCCATCGCGGGAAGAGGTGCTGTTGCTGCCAGAGAGGAGTCGACCCAGCCCGCTCTTGGCGGCCTCGCCCCCGAATTCCGGATCCTTGTCGAGGCCCTCGCTCTTGACGACGCGCGCCTTGATGCTGTCCGAGGCGATGATGCGCGCCTGGCTTTCGAGATAGGCCGTAAGCGAGGTCGGGTCGCTGCCGACCGCATTGGGCGAGACTTCGTTCTGCAGCACGCGCAGATCGCGCGGATCGATGAAAAGCTGGGCGGTCGAGACGTATTTCGGCGGAATGAACAGGCTTGCCAGGGCGGCAAGGAGGGCGCCCGCCAGCGCTGCCGCGATGATCAGTCCCTTTCGGCTCCACAGCGTCTGAAAGAGCCAGGCCGGGTTGGTCAGGCGCGCCAATGCTGACGGCACAGCTCCGCCGGCCGCCGGCTCCGTGCGGCTGCCGGCCTGTTCGGTTCTGCTGAGCTCGCCATCGGCGGTCTCGGTCGTGAACATGACGCTACGCTTCACTCAAACCTGCCCGGCCCGGGATGATGATGGTCGTCACCCCGGCGGACATCGAACTCACCAACACCGCTCAGCTCGTCCCCAGCCGATAACGGTCAAGTACCTTCATCATCGGCTTCGGCCTGTAGTCCTCATCGAGGGGGAGTGGCCGGGCCTTGGCAGAATCCTTACGCGCGAAGGTCTCTCCGATCCATGAATAGCGGTCGCTGAGGCCCCAGGTGACGATCGCCTTGGGCTGGCGCGCGGGGACCACCGCATTCAGGAAGGTCGAAACGAGGTTTGCCGCGGTGCTGTCGCGCTCCCGCTCTACAGCCGGCAGCTTCCAATCGATCACGTCGAGTTCGGTAATCTCGACATCGACGCCGAGCGTGCCGAGATCCTGCATGAAATGCTGCAAGCCGGGCGTATCGATGGCGCGTTCGCCGTACAGATGGGCCTGCATACCGAGCCCATGGACCGGGATGCCCTTGTCGCGCAGGTCCCGGATGATCGAGAGAGCCGCGGCGCGGCGCCTCACGATGCGCGGATCGGTATCCTCGAAATCATAGTCGTTGATCACCAGCCGCGCCTCTGGATCGATCTGGGCCGCGGTCCGGAAAGCGATCTCGATATGTTCGGGGCCGAGCAGGCGCTGCCAGATCGTGTCGCGATAGGGCTCCTCGAGGGTCGGATCGTGAGCGATCACCTCATTGACCACATCCCAGGTCGGTATGACGCCCTTGTAGCGGTCCACGACGGTCTCGATATGGCTGATTAGCTCGCGCTCGGCTTCCGCCTTCGTGCTCATCTCCTTGGCCCAGGGCGGCAAGGCCATGCCCCAGAGCAAGGCGTGGCCGCGCAGGGCCTGCTTGTTGCCGCGTGCGAAGGCGATCAGCTCGTCGGCTCCGGAGAAGTCGAACCGGGAGCGGTCATGCCGGAGCGCTTCCCATTTGAGGTCGTTCATCGGGACGATGACGTTGCAATAGGTCTTCAAAGCCTCGCGATAGCGCGGGTCGGCGCGGAAGGGCTCGATCTGCGCGGCCGAGCCGAATGGAATGGCGGGTCGGCCGACCTGCGCGAGACCGGCGCTCGGCCACGCCAGGGCGAGGCTGGCAGTTCCGGCCAGGGCGTCGCGCCTGGTGATGCGGCTCATGTTCCGTTCCGATTCAGGCAGCTGCGCGGGGCAGCGCTTCCCGGGCTTCGTTTAGGGTCGCTCAATGCCTTTGCGTTAAGCGAGGTTCGGGCTCAATTTTGGCGTGAGCAGGGCCCGAGCCAGCTCTCGCCGCCGCCGCAATGGACTCCATGTCGCCAGATCGTGCCACCATATCCGCCTACCTTACGATCCTGAGCGGCTCAGCCGGTCGTCTCATTATCTCTCTTGTATATTTCCTCATCGTTGCGAATACGTTGACCCTTGGTGAGTTTGGCCTGTTCGCGACGGCCTCCTCGACAGGACTCATTCTCTCGCGGTTGCTGGCTTTCGGCTTCGTCTCGCCGGTCTATCGCGTCGCCACGGTCAAGCCGCGTCTCCTCGGCGCCTATCTCGCCGGCTTCGGCGGGCTTGCCGTCCTGTCGCTGCCGCTGATCGCTGCAGTTGCCGCCCTGGCCTATGTCGCCTTGTTTAGGGAGCGGCTGGATCTTCTTCCCTTCGCCCTGATCATCGTCGCCGAGGTGCTCGGCTGGCGCCTCGTCGAGGTCGTCGCCATCATCAATAACGGCCTGAGGCGTTTCAGGCAGTCCGCCCTGCTCGTCATCATCGGCTCCTCGCTGCGCACGCTTGCTGCGGTTGCCTTCTATGGTCTGGGCCATGCGAGCCTGGAAACCTGGGTCTGGGCCTATCTCGGCACTACGATCCTGTCCGCGGTGATCGCGCTGACGCTGTTTCTGCCGCCGCTGCGCCTGCGTTTCGTTAGGGCGCTCTATCCCCGCCGCATGGCCGATGCCGTATTCGCGGGCGCGGCCGACATCGTGTTCTACGTCCAATCCGAACTCGACAAGCTGCTGATGCTGGCGCTCGCGGGAGAACGCACCGCGGGGCTCTATGCCATCGCCATGCGCGTCATCGATCTTACCGCGATGCCGGTGCGCAGCTTCAACCAGATGCTGGTCCAGAAGATCATGAAGGATCGCGGCCTCGGCGGCGGCTGGCGACGCAAGATGCTGGTCGAACTCGCGATCGCGTTGGTCTCGATCGGCGGACTGGTCGCCATCGTCATTCTGCTGATGCCGTTTCCCGGCGCGCTCGGCCGCAACGTCTCCGAGGCCGCCTATCTCTTCCTGCCGATGTTCGCGGTGCCTGCCTTCCGCAACCTCGTCGAGTATCACGCCGAGTTGCTCTATGCGCGGGAGCGCACCGGCTCGCGTATCGCGCTGCTCTGCGCCATCACCGCGCTCAAGGCGGCACTGATCGCCTGGGTGATGATTCGCTTCGGCCAGGAAGAGGCCTGGGCCCCCTGGTTCAACGCCGTCTTCGGCGCAGTCTATCTGCTCTCCGTCACGGTCACCTATCGGTTGCTTGGCCGGGCCCGCTGAACCGGGACTATTGTGCTTCGAACAGCGCCTTCAGGCGCTCGACGGGCTGCCCGATGAAGGATTGCACGCCGACCGCGACCTGTCCCGGTTCCAGGATGTCCTCGAAGCTGCGCAACGTCGCCAGCTCGCCGACATCTTCGGGAAACCAGTAAACCTTGCAGAGCTCGTGCTCGTCCGGCCAGTGGCCGGCGGCTTCGAGCCCGAGCACGCGTTCGACGAAATAGCCGTAGATCATGTATTCCGAGAATTGCCGGTGCGTGGCGATCGCTTCGACCCAGCTGCGCCCGGCTATCTCCTCGATGCGCGTCATCATCGCCAGCACGGCGTCCCGTCGCCAGCTGACGAGATTGTTGATGTAGTCGGGACTGGGAAATGCTGGTTCCGGCAGTCCGAGCAGGCGGGCCGCCATCATGCACCAGTCGGTATGCTGGGCCATGGCGCCGGTGATGCCGTCGGGCTTGCGGTAGAGGCGGACCGTCCCGTCCCGGCCGAGGCGCGTGACGTCGAAGGGCCGCAGGAACATCATGTCGGAATCGGCGAAGATCACCACGTCCTCGTGGCTCTTCATCGGAAAGGCGAACTTGCGCAGCTGTTGTGCGTGCCAGCCGCGCAGCGGCGGCAGACCGCGCCGCAGGGCACCGAGGCCCGTCCAGACCCGGCGACGTCCGAGGCTCAGGAGATCGGGCCGGGGTTTCAGCCAGGAGGGCAGAAGCTCCGCCTCCGCGATCACCCGCCGGTGCGGACCTTCCAGCTGCTTGAACAGCGCGACGTCCCGATCCTCGACCAGAAGGTAATGGGCCGTGTGGCCGGTGACGAAACGGTCGATGCTGGCGCAGAGCAGCCGGCAGCGTTCGAAGTCCCMGGCATAGCTCGGCGTCGCAATGGCGTAGCTGAGGCTCATTGCGTCGGACCGCGGGGCTGGAACCTGATGCGCAGCATCCGCAGCAGGAACGCGGGGTTGCCGAGCACATAGCGCCGCCACAGCCGGCGGGGCTCCAGCAGGAGGCGGTAGAGCCATTCCAGCCGCAGACGCCGCAGGACGTCTGGCGCGCGCTCGACCTCGCCTGCCAGAAAATCGAACAGCGCACCGATACCGGCAGCGATCGTCGCGTGCTGGAGCGTGATCTTCTCTGCAATCCAGCGTTCCTGAAGCGGATTTCCGAAGGCCACGAGCAGGAGATCGGGCGGGCTTTCGGCCAGCTGCGCCAGAAGCCCGGCCTCTTCGCTCTGAGCAAAATAGCCGTGGCTCAGCACGGTGAAGCCGTGCCGTGGGTAATCCTGAGTCAGGCGCGCCGCAGCGCGCTCGGCCACACCTGGCTGTCCGCCCAGCAACGTCACGCGGAGCGAACGGTTCTGCGCGGCGAGCAGGGCCGGAATGAAGTCGGTGCCATTGAGATTTGCGGGGAAGGACGCGCCATAGAGAAGCCGGGAGCCGATATCGACGCCGATTCCGTCCGCAAGCACCAGGAAGTCCTTGAGCTGCGCCTGCAGCCTTGCGTCCACGGCGGCCAGGTTGACGAGGTTCGCATTGCAGAAGGCGAGCTTCACGTGGCGGTGACG